>DASXPQ010000510.1:0-3227 GCA_036493575.1 Pirellulales bacterium | reverse complement strand
CGCAGCCTGGCTATTCTTGTCGGCGGCCTGCTGCATCCGCGCGCTGCCCTTGGCTTGCATTTCTTGCCCAAAACGCTGTTTGACTGGTGCGAGTTGCTCCTCGGTCCACTTCGGCTGGGCGCCGCTCAGCGCATCCTTGATGCCGGCAAGCAGGCTCTCCATATCTGCCTCAACCTGACTTTCACGAAGGTTCTTGCCGAATTCATTGCCAATCATGTACCCGACTTGTTGGCGATAGGTTTTTTCGTCGATTGGCGGGCCGGCCATTCCGTTACCTGGAACAGGGGCCTGGCCAGGTTGGGTTAATTGCGCCTGCGGTTGGTTGGATTGAGGCGCGCCGCCCTGGCCAAAAGCTGCGGTGGAGAGTGAGAAACCAACGAACGCGGCAATGATTGCCTTTTGAAAGTGTGCCATGGCGGTATTCGTAACTGGAGCTGGGGTTAAATGAATTGGGTTTTTCCTGGTTTTGGCGGATCGCCCGAACAGTCAAAGAGCTGATTGTAGGCATATTTGGGCGGTTCGCTATACTAGAAATGGGCCTTCAAGAACTTCGGGCAGGCGGCTCGCCATGGTCCAATAGGCGGGCGGCCGAAATCTGCGGCGCGGTCAGGCGGCGGCAGTTGGCATATTTTTTCTCCGCGCGATAGCATGGCTCAAATCTATTCCACGTTCGGCTCCAGTTCTCCGCCCATGCGCCGGCCGGCGCCTGGGAAGTCACCACGACGTACGACAATTCGGCCAGCGTTCACGCTGGTCGAGCTCCTTGTCGTGATCGCGATCATTGGCATCCTGGTGAGCTTGCTGCTCCCGGCCGTCCAGCAGGCACGCGAATCGGGGCGTCGAATTAGTTGCATCAGCAATCTAAAGCAGCTGGGGCTCGCGGTGCAGAACTATGCCAGCGCCCACGGAATGTTGCCGCCCAGCGGAATCGTTGACCCGCTGATGCAACAATACACCGACATCAATAGCAGCATGTTTATGTATCCGGTCTACGATCAGCGATCGGGAAAGATGTTTAGCTGGGCCGTGCTGTTGTTGCCTTACTTGGAGGAGACCAATTTATACGACCAGTTTGACTTTTCAAAGACAGTCCTTAACCAGCCGCGGGAACCGCAGCGGCAACAAGTTCCCGTGTTCAACTGCCCCAGTGATTCTGGCCAGGTGCGCCTCTATTCCGATCACGACTATACGAACGACAAATGGTTCGCCAAAGGTAACTACGCGGCCTACGACTCGCCGATGCACAGCGATTTGCAATTGCTTTATCCAGGCGCATTGATCGCCACCGGACAGAAACTGTCGCGAATCCTGGATGGGCTCAGCAATACGGTCTGTTTTAGCGAAGTACGCACACGAGACGATTTGCAAGACGAACGGGGCGCGTGGGCGCTGCCTTGGAATGGCGCTAGTTTGCTCGCGCTCGACATGCATCACAACAGCGTGGCAGCCGGCACCCGAGATGGCGACTTTCAAGCGCTGGCCATTCCGGAGATTCTGCAACAAGTCCAGGTTCCAAACATGATGTACAATCCTGGCGACATCCTCGTTCGCTGCCCCGGCGATACGGCATCGAATCAACTGGAAGGCATGCCCTGTCACCAATGGGTTTGGTGGCTGGGACTATCGGGCTATATTTCTGCGGCTCCACGTAGCAATCACATCGGCGGTGTGAATGCCGCGTTTTTGGATGGACACGTGCGATTCATTTCGGATGGCATCGACCCCGTGGAATTCGCCTATCTGATTGACCCCCGAGATTCGCAGGTCACATCTGATGCCGAACGATGATTCCGGCGCCACAGCGCTGAATGTTCACACCATCGGTGTGCTCTCGATCGCATGCGGCGTCGTGTTGCTTGCCGCATCGCTGTTTTGGCCGCTGCTGCCGTTTGGCCACGCAGATTGGACCGAAGACCAGGCGGAACGTTTCGAGAAAGCGTCGGCCCATCTCCACGAGCTTGCCCATGTCTACAGCGATGGGCCCAAGGTCAAGGTCGCCAGCGGCGTACCTGAGGAAATCAAACAGGCCCGCGGCGAAGTGGCTGAACTTAAAGTCGCGCTCGATGCCGCTCGCAACCAGCCGGCACGGATCGCCTCCATGCTACGAATCGCCGGAATCCTGCTCTCGACGGCAGGGGCCGTCGCTTATTTCGCGACAACCCAACGGTGACGGGCGAAGAAAACACCGCATTTCCTTGTGCCCCTTCGACTGCCGGCAAGCGGGTGGATGTTGAGCCGCGTGGCAGATTCCTCTATATTGGGCGGTTTGCTCAATCCCGCCGAACTGAAGCCGAGGCGCGCGTCTCGTCGAGTTGGCTTCAGATTTCATCCGTACACCCATTTCTATTGAGACAGCCGCCACCGATCGAATGTCGGTCGGCGGGCTGGCACACCGAACAAAAGAAGCGAGTTCCACAGTGACAAGTCATTTGATCACCCCGCACGGGGGCAAGTTAGTCGACCTTTCTGTCTCGGAAAAGCGCGCCGCCGAAATCAAGGAGCAATCCCGCGATTGGCCCTCCTGGGATCTCACGCCCCGCCAAATCTGCGACCTTGAGCTCATCTGCAACGGCGGCTTCTCGCCGCTCACCGGCTTCATGAAAAAAGCCGACTACGAATCGGTCTGCTCCAAAATGCGGCTCGCCGATGGCACGCTCTGGCCGATGCCGATCACGCTCGACGTGACCCAGGAATTCGCCGACAAGCTCAAGCCGAATGGCTACATCGCGCTCCGCGATGCCGAGGGTGTGATGCTCGCCGTTCTGCACGTCGAGGATGTTTGGCATCCCGATCTCAAGGCTGAGGCCAAGGCGGTCTTTGGCACGAATGACGTCACCCATCCAGCCGTGGGCTATCTCACGAATCAGAGCAAGCCAGTTTACATCGGCGGCCGCCTCGAGTGCGCGCAGTTGCCGCTCCACTACGATTACCGATCGCTGCGAGCTACACCCGCCCAACTCCGCGAAGAGTTTGCCAAGCGCGGCTGGCGCAAGATCGTGGCCTTTCAAACCCGCAACCCGATGCATCGGGCGCATCACGAGCTTACGCTCCGGGCGGCGAAAGAGGAAGAGGCCAATCTGCTTGTCCATCCGGTTGTCGGCATGACGAAGCCGGGCGACGTCGACCACTACACGCGCGTTCGCTGTTACACGGCGATCATGAACCACTATCCGCAGAACACGGCCCACTTGGCGCTGTTGCCGCTGGCGATGCGGATGGGTGGCCCG
>DASXPQ010000509.1:0-2665 GCA_036493575.1 Pirellulales bacterium | reverse complement strand
GTTCAGTCGGCTCAAGCTCGTCCTGCTTGGCACTGCTTCTGACAGGCGACTTAAACAGCACGTAGAGAACTCGCAAAACCAAAAGTGACATCACCATTGCCCCGATCACCCCGCCTATAACGACGGTAGCCAAAGGTCGCTGCACTTCCGCACCCATGCCAGTGCTGAATGCCATCGGCAAAAAGCCAAGACTAGCGACCAGAGTGGTCATTAACACGGGTCTTAATCGTGTGACGGCGGCTTGCATCACTGATTCGTCCAACGATAAACCTTTCTGACGCAACTGCCGCACGTAGGAAACTAGAATCATATCGTCCAAGACTGCAACGCCTGAGAGTGCGATAAACCCGATCGCCGCTGAAATCGAAAAGGGCATGTCTCGAATCCACAGCGCAAAGATTCCGCCGACCCAGCCAAAGGGGACGCCCGTGAAAACGCGCAGCGCATCAATCCAGTTATTGTAGGTGAAGTACAGCAGCGTGAAGATAAGCATGGCAGCCACGGGAACAACGATTAACAGCCGAGCGCGCGCCCGTTGAAGATGCTCGAATTGACCGCCGAATTCGTAGAAGTACCGGCCCGGCGGCAATTGGAATTGTTCCTTGATCCGTTGTTGGGCTTCGGCGACGAAACTCCCAATGTCCCGACCCCGCACGTTAGTCAACACCGTGATTCGACGTTGGCCCCATTCGCGGGTAATCGTGGATGGCCCCTGCACGAGGCGAATATCCGCCAACTGCGATAGCGGCAACCGCTCTCCCGACGCCGTAGGAATCAGAATCGAACCGATAGCGTTATCGTCGGCACGCAATTCTTCCGGTAGGCGAACCACCAGCGGAAACCGCAACTGCCCTTCGATGATTTCCCCCAGCGGCTTGCTGCCGATGGATTCAATAATGTCTGTGACCACTTTTGCCGGTACGCCATATTGGGCCAACGCTTGCTGATTTAACTTAATTTGCAGCACCGGCTGGCCGGTGCCTTGCTCGGCACTTACGTTGGCACTACCTGGAATCTTGTTCAAAATGGCCTCAATTTCCTTGCCTTTGGCTTCCAAAATATTTAGGTCGTCGCCGTAGAGCTTCACTGCCAGATCAGCCCGAACGCCGGAGACCATTTCATTCATTCGCATTTCAATGGGTTGCAGCATGACCAACTTCTGGCCCGGCATGTCTTGCAACTGTGCTTCGATCAAGTTGGTAAGCTCTGCCTGCGAGTGCGCCTGCTTCCATTGCTTACGCGGTTTAAGCGTAATGAATAAATCGGTCAATTCAGTTCCCATTGGGTCAGTGGCGATTTCTGCCGAACCGATGCGGCTCCAAGCGTGTTCTATTTCATCAGGGAACGCGGCCAGTACGGCCTTTTCCATTTGCGTGTTCCACGTTATCGAATCGTCCAAGTCAGTGCCGGTCAGGCGGATGACGTTGACGACGATTGCGCCTTCGGAAAGTCTAGGAACAAACTCAGAACCGAGATTGGGAGCGATCATGCCAAAGGCCACAAACAGAACCGAGGCCGCAAAGCCGATCACGAGCAGCTTGTGATTCATGGAAAAACGCAGCACCGGCGCGTGGATGCGGTGGGCAATCCGCATCAGAAACGGTTCGCGCTCTTTGATTCGTTTGGGTAGCAGCAGGCTTGCTAGCACTGGCATTAGCGTGAGCGACAACACCATCGAACCAATCAAAGCAAAGATGACGGTCAATGCCATTGGCCGAAACAACTTACCTTCGACCCCTTCCAGCGTGAGGATCGGCAGATAAACGATCATAATGATGAGTTCGCCGAACATGGTGGGCTTGCGTACTTCAATCGCTGCATCGCGCACCACGTCGATGATTTTGCGCCGCCGATTATCGCCGTGGGCGATATGCCGCACACAGTTTTCCACCATCACGACAGAGCTATCGACAATCATGCCGAAGTCAATTGCTCCCAGGCTCAACAAACTGGCGGAAATCCCGAAGCGGAGCATTCCGCAAAACGCAAACAACATCGACAGCGGAATCGCCAGAGCTACGATTATGGCGGCACGCAGATTGCCAAGGAACGCAAATAAGACGGCCACGACCAACATCCCGCCTTCAAACAGGTTGTCCTTGACCGTGTTGATAACATGATCCACCAGTTCGGTGCGATCATAGATTGGTTCGACTTCAATGTTTGGCGGCAGCGTGGCTTTGATTTCATCGAGCCGATTTTTCATCGCCAAGGTAACTTCATGCGGGTTCTCTCCCATCAGCATGAAGCCTAAGCCCATCACGACTTCCCCTTTGCCATCGGCTGTCACCGCGCCACGACGAATCTCTGAACCGATAGTGACATCCGCCACATCGCCTACGCGAATCGGCACTCCATCATGGGCAGTGATCACAATGCCCTTGATTTGGTCGATGTTGGAGGTTCGACCGAGCCCTTGCACGAGCACCGATTGCGTCCCATGCCGCACTATTCCGCCGCCGACGTTTTGATTGTTCTCTTGGACAGCACGCATCACTTCATCAAACGTCAGGCCGTACTTGATGAGCAGCGTGGGATTGATCCGCACTTGGTATTGCTTTTCGTAGCCGCCCCAACTGTTGATTTCAGCGGCTCCCTTGACGGTTCGCATCTTCGGCTTGATGACCCAATCCTGAATCGTGCGCAGATCGGTAATGTCGTTGCT
>DASXPQ010000508.1:0-9047 GCA_036493575.1 Pirellulales bacterium | reverse complement strand
ATTGCCGAAGGTGGCGCTGGTTGTCGGCCAGGTGGCGAAATAGCCGCGACGGTTTGCGGGAGCTTGCTCGCCTAGAAATGTGGTCGAGCCGACGTATTCGCCGCCGACGCTGAGGCCCTGCAACATGCGAATCAAGGTGAGCAACAGCGGAGCGAGGAGTCCGACTTGCGCGTAGGTGGGCAACAGACCGAGCAGCGTAGTGGGGAGCGCCATCAATAGAATCGACCAGAGGAGTGCTTTTTTCCGGCCGAGCCGGTCGCCGATGTGGCCGAAGAAAATTCCACCGAGTGGCCGCATCAAAAAACCGATGGCAAAGACGCCGTAGGTGGCCAAGAGGCCGGCGAAGCGATCTTGCGATGGAAAAAAAAGGGGGCTGAGAATGGGGGCCATGAAGCCGAAGAGGGCGAAGTCGTACCACTCCATGACGTTGCCGATCATGCCGGCTAGCACGGTGCGCTTGCTGCATGTGGGAGCAGGCGGAAAGGAAAGGTGCTGATGCATGGAAGGCGTGGTCCGAGCCCGTTATGTGGACTTAATAGTCTACGTTACGCACGGCGTGCATAACCTAGCGGACTGCAAGCTGATTTGAACCCAATGGGATGTTGCCCGTAATTCACAAATTGCCGGCAGAGTTTTTGAGTTAGTGTGCCGGACCGTCGGCATCGAATCATCAATGATCATTGAACCCACATTCACTGCTGGACAAGCCGAGGCCGTCCGGGAATTCGGATTGCGAAAGCGCGTACGTAATTGCACTTCAAGAAATAAACGACTTGCGACGATAGAACGGAACGCTGATAGCAGCAACCTAAGTCCTATATTTCGAGGCGTTTTCATTGATCGAATTCCCGGATGCCCTCGGACAAGCCAGCAGTGGCACCCGTGCGATACAATAGCGAGCGGAGTATTCGCGAATCTTGGGAGACGGTTCCAATGTATGTGATTGATTATCTTGCCGAACCCACCTGCAATTCGCGATCAGTTCAACTGCTGACGACGGAGTATCGTTTGCTGTGCAGTGGCATTCTCTACCGCGACGTTGTTGGTGATCCGTACAAAAGCGAATTATCTAGGATTCTGCTTAATGAACCATTGGTTTTATTCGCTTTGAACCGGCCGTTAGATCAATATCCTCTAGAATTGGCAATTGTCCTAACGACTCCACTAGTTGAGGAAAAACTGCTGGCCGGAGATTTTGAAAGTACCTTTTCATTTCATCCGAGCGATGAAGTTGTAGGCGACTTAGCAGCTCTGCTAAGCCTTTTGTGTCGTCGTCTTATCACCGTCAGCGGGAAAGTTAGTGAAAAGCCAGCTAACTATCGACATCCGTTGTTTGGCCATGAGTCAATTCCGATGGCAGTCAGCAATTCTTTTAGAAGAATCTACTGGCGACCTCACCCGCTTATGGTTTTGTATTCGTTGGATGGGACAAAATATGAAGACTATAATCCCCAACCAAAAGCGATAGATCCAATCTGGCTGACCAAAATGTTGCTTCAGTTACCACAGCTTGAAAATGCGAGCAGCATTGTTTCGGCTTCCCGACTTTACGCGTCAGCACTTGAGATGATTCATTCGCGACCTGACATAACATATCAATTGCTGATATCGAGCATTGAGACGATTGCAAACTCTGTACTTAGCGATTTTCAACCTGACGATGCTGCAAAGCTAAAACACAAGATGCCAGTTTATAGGTTAGCAATCGATTCAGGAGTCTCTGAGGAGACAGCAAAGAAACTAGCGATCGAAGCGTGCAAGGGCGATTATTGGGCAACGAGAAAATTCAAAAAGTTCATATTGGACAATGTTGGTGATTCCATATGGAACGTTCCAGACGAGTTGTTCCACAAAACAAAAAATGATGTATTTCCCAAGCAGGAAGATTTCGAAGATGTGCTAGGTGAGATTTATCAAGTTCGCTCGAAGGCTACCCATCGGGGCGAACGATTTCCTCATTCGTCTGCTTACACAGGCGGTCCTAACATTGATGTTCGCGCAGCAAATCAGCTATTCAATCCGAAAACTGCTTTTCCACCGGTCATCTGGTTCGAACGAGTGGTTAATGAATCGCTCCGCAGGTTTTGGGATAATTGCGTTATGCAATTGAATACAAATACAGCTACAGCCGCGTTCGGCACAGGTAAATCAACTTAGTGCACCAATTTTTTGTACTTGAACCTGTGAGGTTGGTCGGCGTCTTGGCCGAGGCGGCGTTTGCGTTCTTCTTCGTAGGCTTGGAAGTTGCCGTCGCAGATGTGGATGTAGCCGTCGCCTTCGAAGGCGATGATGTGGGTGGCGATGCGGTCTAAAAACCAGCGGTCGTGGCTGATGACGACGACGCAGCCGGCGAAGTTGACGATGGCTTCTTCTAATGCCCGGAGGGTGTCGACATCGAGATCGTTGGTGGGTTCGTCCAGCAAGAGGACGTTGCAGCCGCAGCGGAGGAGCTTGGCGAGGTGGACGCGGTTGCGTTCGCCGCCGGAAAGATCGCCCACTTTTTTCTGCTGATCGGGACCGGTGAAATTGAAGCGGGCGAGGTAGGCGCGGGAGTTGATTTTGCGACCGCCCATTTCGATGAAGTCAGTGCCGCCAGAGATTTCTTGATACACCGTGTTATCCGCCTTTAGTGCATCACGATTCTGGTCGACGTAGCCGAGCTCGACCGTGTCGCCGACTTTGACTTCGCCCTTGTCGGCCGTCTCCTCGCCGGTGATGAGGCGGAAGAGGGTGGTTTTGCCGGCGCCGTTGGGGCCGATGACGCCGACGATGCCGCCGGGGGGCAAACGGAAGGTGAGGTTTTCGAACAGCAGATTGTCGCCGTAGGCTTTGCTGACGTTTTTCATTTCGACGACCAGCGTGCCCAGGTGTTTGCCGGGGGGAATTTGAATTTCGAATTCCTGTTCGCGTTCCTCGAAGTTTTGCTTGGACATTTGCTCGTAGGCGCTGATGCGGGCTTTACTTTTGGCCTGGCGGGCACGAGGGGCGAGGCGAATCCATTCCAGTTCGCGCTCCAAGGTTTTCTGGCGGGCGGAAGCCTGTTTTTCTTCCACTTCGAGGCGGGATTTTTTCTGCCCAAGCCAGGAAGAATAATTGCCTTCCCAAGGAATGCCGCGGCCGCGGTCGAGTTCCAAGATCCATTTAGCGACGTTGTCCAAAAAGTAGCGATCGTGGGTGACGGCGACGACGGTGCCGGGATAATCGGCCAGGTGGCGCTCCAGCCAGTTGACGCTTTCGGCATCGAGATGGTTGGTGGGCTCGTCGAGGAGCAAGAGATCGGGCTTTTCCAGGAGGATTTTGCAGAGAGCGACGCGGCGACGCTCGCCGCCGGAAAGTTTGGCGACGTCGGCATCGCCAGGGGGCAGGTTCATGGCATCCATGGCGATTTCAACCTGACGATCTAGCTCCCAGGCGTTGTGCAGATCGATTTCATCTTGGACTTGGACCTGCTGGCCGAGGAGTTTTTCCATTTCGGCCGGATCGGTGACTTCGCTGAGGCGGTTGTTGATTTCGTCGAAGCGGCGGAGGATGGCGCGGATGTGATCGACGGCTTCGTCGACGTTGCCTTGCACGTTTTTGGCGGGATTGAGCTGCGGCTCCTGCGAGAGATAGCCGGCGGTGAAGCCATCGGCGAGGCGGGCTTCGCCTTCAAAGTTTTTATCTTGCCCGGCCATGATGCGCAGCAGCGTGCTTTTGCCGGCGCCGTTTTTACCGAGGACGCCGATTTTCGCGCCGGGATAAAAGGAGAGCCAGATGTTTTTGAGAACTTCCTTGGGGCCGTGCTTTTTGGTGAGGTCGGAGATGGTGTAGATGTAGTTTTGGGGCATGGATAAAAGTCGAGTTATTTACTGGGAATTAGATGGTAAATGGAACTTGGTGAGTGGCGATTTGATCGATAGTGTTTGTAAATTGTGAGTCCCCCCCGAGGAAGAGGGAGTGACGAAATGGGGTGCTCCCCCGTGTGGAGTCGCTGTTTTCCAGATGGTTCGATTTTAACGCTACGGCTGGCCGCATGTCGCGGGGGGAATGGCGGCTGCGGCTAACTTTCTTGCGGGGATAACCTTTGATTGTGGGAGAGAGCGGACGGGTAACACCGCTTTAGGTGCGATCGGCTGCGGCGCTCTGTATGTGTAAATCGTGAGGCTCATATGGCTGACCGCGTGAATAGAATTCTAGAGCTAGAACCGCATGGCAATGGCAAGGATGCAAGCGAAGGCAGCCTGCGCAAGACGACGGCACCGCCGGAACGGGTGGCGAGTTTTATCCGTCGGGTGATCCGGGGAGAGAAGTTTTATACGGGGTCGGAGCGCCGTGAGAGTTTGCGGTACCCGGTGACCATGCCGGTGAAAGCGACGCCGCTGAACGATAAGCATCAGCCGGCGGGCGAGGCGTTTTTGGCCGTGACGCGGGACATTTCTGTAGGCGGATTGTGCATGTATCACTTGCAGAACGTGACCGCTCGGTTTTTGCAGTTGGAGCTGAGCGGGCATGGCAGCGATGAGCAGTTGGGGGTGGTGCTGGAAGTGGTGCGCTGTCGGCAGACGGGGCCGCTGTTTGAAATTGCGGGGCGGTTTGTGGGGTATGCGTGAACGGACGGGGATTTGAATTCTTCTAGACGAAATCACGCATTTCTAGCGCGATTTGTTGCCGCCGGCTGGCGGCACTGGGGAAATTGCGGCGTTACCGAACCTGGGTTGCGCTTCCGGTCTCAATCAATCTGATTTAGACTGAAGTATTCGCGTTTTTTGCCTGGGCGCCCGGATGGGGCTGCTGATCGATAAGTGGACGGCAAGACGTTGAATTTGGAAGAAACGGAGCAACCCATTAGCGTGGCCACCAAAACCGACGTTGCGTTCCAGCGGTGCGTTTCGCCCGAGTGCGGGGCGACGTATGGCATCGAAGAAATTCGTGTGGCCTGCGAGTGCGGACGGCTGCTGGACGTGATTTACGATTGGGACCGGCTGCGGCCGCCGACCTCGCTGAGCTGGTTCGAAAGCAAATGGTCGCGGCGGCACGATCCGTTGTGCTTTAGCGGCGTGTGGCGGTTTCGCGAATTGCTGCCTTTTGCGCCGCCCGAGATGGCCGTGACTATTGGCGAAGGGCAAACTTTGCTACAGCATGCCACGATTGTGGGCAAATACGTGGGGCTGAATCGTGGGCAGTTGTATTTGCAGTATGAGGGGATGAATCCGTCGGGAAGCTTCAAAGACAACGGAATGTCGGCGGCGTTTACGCATGCGCGGCTGGTGAATGCCAAGCGGGCGGCGTGCGCTTCGACGGGCAATACCAGTGCATCGCTGGCGCTGTATTGTGCCGTGACGCGGCTGATGAAGGGAATTATTTTCATTGGGTCGGGGAAGATTTCCTACGGGAAACTTTCGCAGGCGCTGGATTACGGGGCGCTGACCGTGCAGATTGCCGGCGATTTTGACGACGCCATGCAGCGGGTGAAAGAAGTATCTGCGCAGCTGGGGATTTACTTGGTGAACAGCGTGAATCCGTTCCGGCTGGAGGGGCAGAAGACCATTATGCTGCGGGTGCTGGAGGCGCTGAAGTGGGAAGCGCCGGATTGGATTGTGGTACCGGGGGGCAACTTAGGAAACTCGAGCGCGTTCGGAAAGGCGTTCGCGGAGTTAAAGGAATTGGGATTGATTGATCGAGTGCCGCGGCTGGCAGTGGTCAATGCGGCCGGGGCCAATACGCTGTACGAACTTTTTGAGCGGCGCGGATTGCGATGGAACGGCGGGCGGCCGGAAAATGAAATTGCCAATCGGTATTATGCGGAGCTGGATGAATCGAAGCGGCGGGCGGATACCATTGCCAGTGCGATTGAAATCAATCGGCCGGTGAACCTCGACAAGTGCTTGAGAGCACTGGAAGTGTGCGACGGGGTGGTGCGCGAAGTTACTGAGCAAGAAATTCTGGACGCTAAAGCGCAAGTGGGGGCTGGTGGATTGGGTTGCGAGCCGGCGAGTGCGGCCAGTGTGGCGGGGGCCAAGAATTTGGTAGCCGAAGGGGTGATTGGGCGCGATGAGCGCGTGGTGTGCATTTTGACGGGGCATCAATTGAAGGATCCGACCGCCACGGTGGCGTATCATACGACCGATCAAGACATGTTCAACAAAGTGCTGGGGAGCCGGGGCGTAAAGCGGGCGGCGTTTGCGAACCGGGCGGTGACGGTGAGCAACGATTTGGATGAGATTATCAAAGCGATCCAACTCTATAGTTAGCTGTGGTGGTAGGCGGCGCTGGCAGTGCTGGATTAGATATGCACGCGGTTGGGGGCGTCGTTGGGCCATACTCGGATCCTTTGAACTTTGAAATCAGAATGTCGAACACACCGATTAAGGTTGCCATTCATGGTGCTGCGGGGCGGATGGGGCAGCGGCTAGTAGCGCTGGGATCGACCGATGACGAATTGCAAATTGTCGCGGCGCTGGATTCGCCCAAGCATACGAAATTGGGCGAGGATGCCGGCGTGGTGGCGCGGCTGAGGCCGATTGGCGTGCCGCTGAAGGGGACGCTTGATGTGCCGGTGGACGTGGTGATCGATTTTTCGATTCCGGCGGCCACGATGTCGATTTTGAAAATGTGCTTAGAAAAGAAGATTGCGCTGGTCGTGGCCACGACGGGGCTGGATGCCGAGCAGCAGAAGGCGGTGGAAGAGGCTGCCAATAAAATTCCGGTGTTGTGGTCGCCGAGCATGAGCCTCGCGGTCAATCTGGCGATGCGGCTGGCACAGATTGCCGGGCGGGCGCTGGCGGAACATCCGAGCGGCGTGGATGTGGAAATTATTGAGCGGCATCATCGGTTCAAGGAAGATGCGCCCAGCGGAACCGCGCTGAAGTTTGGGGAACTGATCGCAGAGGAGATGGGTTTGACCAAACATCAGCATGGCCGTGAAGGGCGACCGGGCCAGCGGCTGCATGAGGAAATTGGATACCATGCCGTGCGGACGGGTGATAACCCGGGCGAGCATACCGTCATTTTCGGACTGTTGGGTGAAACATTGGAGCTTACCGTGCGGGCAAGTAATCGGGATTGTTATGCCCATGGCGCGCTGGCGGCGGCGAAGTTTTTGGCGGGCAAGCCGCCGAAGTTGTATGAGATGCGCGACGTGTTGGGGATTTAGTTTGAGGGGCGAGGATCGAGGGGCGCGGGGCGAGGTAATTTTTTCTCGCGGTGTTCCCGGCCTGGGGGCCGGGGCTAAACTGGCGTCACTGTCTTATATGGCGAAGTGCGAAGAGGGCTATCTGTGCGACGTGTGCGGCGGTGATGTGGCGGAGATCACCGACAGCGATTTGTATTTGCGGTATGTGATTGGCGCGATCGATCCGGAAACGTTGCATACCACACGGGAGCGACACATTCGCTGCAATCCGGTACTGGCCCAGTTTATTGTGGACGATGATTTTGCGGCGGTCGCGGTCGAAGGGGAATTCGACAAGCGGCGGCTGGACGGGGCCTATGTGCGGGAGCGGCAATCGCTGGTTACCCGCGGTTGGCGGCGATTGAAAGAAATTGCCGGGCTGGAATTGCCGATCGTCGATTATCCGCTGCCGGAAGTGCGGGCCGCCCATGAACGGCAGGCGTGATTCGTGTTTCCTGTAAGCCTGCCGTTGGTTAAGCTGCTGCCATTCTGATTTCCGGCACCTTTTAGCATTGGTGTTGTATTGGCGGCTGCGGGACCATCTTCCGATTCTCGTTCGCGCCGAACTGCCAAGGTGGTTCCGGGCGCGCGGTGGGCGCTGGGGCTGTTGTTGGCGATCAATTTGTTCAATTACATCGATCGCTATGTGTTGGCGTCGGTGATACCGAAGCTGCGCGAGGAGTTTTTTTCGGCCGGCTCGACCAATGTGGACGCCAAGTTGGGGTTTTTGGCGCAGGCGTTTTTAGTTTCGTACCTGGTGGCTGCGCCGCTGTTTGGGTGGCTGGCGGATCGGTGGTCGCGATGGCTGATTGTCGGGGGTGGAGTGATTGCTTGGAGTTTGGCGTCAGGGGCATCGGGGTTGGCCACGACGTATTTGGTGCTGCTGTGCACACGGATGTTCGTCGGAATTGGAGAGGCAGCGTACGGCCCGGTCGCGCCGACGATTATTTCGGATTTGTATCCGGTGGAGCGGCGCGGGCGGGTGCTGGCATGGTTTTATTTGGCGATGCCGGTGGGGAGCGCGCTGGGTTATGCCTTTGGCGGCGTGATGGCACAGCATTGGAGCTGGCGGTGGGCGTTTTATCTGTCGCTGCCGCCGGGGATTTTGTTGGGGCTGTGGGCGCTATTCATGCGTGAGCCGCATCACGGCGGTTCATCTTCAATTGCAAATCAAACTGGTAACGCGACGAAGTCTCGTACTGCCACGTGGGGTGATTACAAGGCCATCCTGGCGACGCCATCGTTCGTGTACAACACGATTGGGATGACGCTGATGACGTTTGCCGTGGGGGGCATGGCGTACTGGATGCCGGACTATATTCACACGTTCCGCCGCGGCGGCGATTTGGATCACGTGGGGTTTGTGTTTGGCGCGTTGACGGCCACCGCGGGATTGATTTCCACGCTGTCGGGCGGCTGGGCCGGCGATAAATTGCGGGAACGATTTCCGGGCTCCTATTTTTTGGTTTCCGGTTGGGGGATGCTGCTGGCGGTGCCGTTTTTCGTCGGCGCGCTGTTCGTGCCGTTTCCGGGCGCGTGGGCACTGATTTTCCTCACCGAGTTTTGCGTGTTCTTCAACACGGGGCCAAGTAATACGATTTTGGCCAACGTGACACAGCCGGCGGTGCGGGCGAGTGCGTTCGCGCTGAATATTTTCATCATCCACGCGCTGGGGGATGTGATTTCGCCGCCGCTGATCGGGTGGATTAGTGATTTGACCGGCGGCAATATGAACGCCGGGTTTGGCGCGGTGTCGCTGGCGATTTTTCTAAGCGGCGTGTTTTGGATTTTGGGAGCGAAGCACTTGGCGCGAGATACCGCGGTTGTCAGCGCCAACGAGGCCAGCGGACTGTGAGAGAGCAGCGCGCGTGTCTGATGGTTGCGCGGTTGGTCGCCA
>DASXPQ010000507.1:0-3395 GCA_036493575.1 Pirellulales bacterium | reverse complement strand
CGGAAAATCACACTTGCTCGTGCACATTGCATGCCTCGCGACTTTTCCACAGTAACCGAACACCCCGGCGCACGCGCCACCAGCGAGCAGCGCTCAATGCTGTTCACGCGCTATCATTTGGCGAAGCTTCACTCCATCGATAAGGACGTCCTCGAAATTGCCTGCGGCGCCGGAATGGGGTTGGGCTATTTGGCGCGCTCAGCACGCTCCGTTACCGGCGGTGATATCGATGAAACGAATCTCAACGTAGCTCGTACTTCGTACGCCGACCGTCCACAAATTCAATTGCACAAACAGAACGCCGAGCAACTCGAAGTTCCCGATCGTAACTTCGACACATTATTATTGTTCGAGGCAATTTATTACCTCGCCAATCCGTCTGCGTTTCTTCGCGAAGCGCAGCGCGTGCTCCGCCCTAGGGGCGTATTAGTGATCTGCAGCGTGAACCGCCAATGGGGCGGATTTAATCGCAGCCCTCATTCAGTCCAGTATTTCGACGCGGACGAGTTTCGCTGCCTGCTTGAACAACACGGCATGACCGCGCAAATTTACGCCGGTTTTCCGGAGCGACCCAATTCGATGGTCAAGTGGCTGATTTCACTCATCCGCTCATTTGCAATTCGTTGGCGATTGATTCCCCGCACGATGAGCGGCAAGCAGTGGCTGAAGCGCCTGTTTTACGGACCGCTCACCACCTTAGACAGTGAAGTGCGTGAACACATGGCGCCCCTAGAACCACTCGTCGAACTTCAATCCGGCGCGGAAACCAGCCAATACAAAGTGCTCTATGCCGTTGGCCGCTCGAAAAATATTACGGCCGGCAAAATTGCCGCTTGATCTTCAGAGGATGGTAATTTGACATGGATGTCGCGCAGTCAAAGCTTGGTCGCGGTCAGTTTTCCGACACGCAACAGCTGGCTTATCGTGTTCGCCTGCATGCGTTGCACATGACCAGCCGCGGCGGTAGCTCGCACATTGGATCGATCTTGTCCATCGTCGATATCGTGGCCGTCCTCTATGGCCGAATTGCACACCTCGATCCGCTCAACCCTCGGCACCCCCAGCGCGATCGCATTGTGTTGAGCAAGGGGCACGCCGGTGCAGCCATCTATGCGGTGCTCGCAGAAACCAGCTTTTTTCCCGTCGAACATTTGCACGCCCATTATCAAGATGGCTCGAAACTGAGCGGACACGTCTCGCACAAAGGTATTCCTGGGGTCGAATTCTCAACCGGTTCGCTGGGACACGGATTGCCAGTGGCCACCGGCATGGCTTATGCCGCCAAACTTCGCAACGACCAGCACCGCATCTTTGCAATCCTAAGTGATGGCGAATGCGACGAAGGCTCAAATTGGGAAGCAATTTTATTTGCCGCGCACCACGCACTTTCTAACTTGGTTGTCATCATCGATTACAACAAGCTCCAAAGTTTGGCGCCAGTAGATGAAACATTGCGTCTGGAACCGTTCGCCGATAAGTGGCGCGCCTTTGGTTGGGCCGTACAAGAAGTCGATGGTCACAATCATACGGAACTAGAGGCTGCCCTGAACGCGATGCCGCTTGAAAATCCTAAGCCCAGCTGCATCATCGCCCACACGACCAAAGGCAAAGGCGTTTCGTTCATGGAAAATTCTGTGTTATGGCATTATCGAACGGCGCGCGGCGACGAATTCGACGCAGCCTTGACGGAATTAACCGCCGATAAAACCTCCGCAGGAGGTTGTCATGCGTGACGAATTTGTCGGACGATTGACGCAATTAGCCGAGCGAGATTCCCGCATCATGCTGGTGACCGGTGATTTAGGCTTCGGCATCTTGACCGAATTTTCGCGCCGCTTTCCCAAGCAATTTATTAATGCCGGCGTCGCGGAACAAAACATGACTTCACTGGCCACGGGCCTGGCACTGGAAGGATACATCGTCTTTACCTACTCGATTGCTAACTTCGCATTCATGCGCTGCCTGGAACAAATTCGCAACGACGCTGCCTACCACGGAGCCAATGTCAATGTCGTAGCGGTAGGAGGCGGTTTCAGTTATGGCCAGCTCGGAATTTCGCATCATGCCACTGAAGATCTCGCCATCATGCGCTCCATTCCTGAAATCACGGTCGTCTGCCCCGGCGACGCCTGGGAAGCCGCCGAAGCCGCGGAGGCGGTCGCCAATTCTCCCGGCACAAGCTACATCCGTCTGGACCGTTCATCGGCCCAACTCGTAGATCGGCCCGGAGAACGCTTCCAACTCGGCAAGGCTCGCACAATTCGAAATGGCGCCGATGCTACGCTGCTGGCCGCCGGCGGCATGTTGAGCGTAGCCCGCGACGCCGCCGCAAACCTTGCACAGGAAGGCATTCAATGCCAGGTCACAAGCATCCACACGTTAGCACCTTTAGACGAGGCCACAGTCCTCGATGCTGCTCAGCGAACTGATGGAATCGTCACGTTAGAAGAACATACCGTCGCCGGCGGTTTAGGTAGCGCCGTCGCCGAGCTGTTGCTGGAGCGCCGATGTATCCCAGGTTTTTTCCATCGCATCGGCGTGCGCGGAAATTTTACCAGCGTCGTGGGCTCCCAAGAGTATTTGCGCCGGCTCCACGGATTGGATGTCGAAAGTGTCGCCGTCGCCGTCGCCAATCTCGTCGAATGTCGCTCCGGCGATGGCCGGCTACGCCTTGCCGCCTAATGGTGCCTCTTCATACAGCAAACATCCAAACAGGTGCATCATGCATATGTCGTTTCTAAAATGCCTGGCCGATCCCGTCACACACGAGCCGCTTCAATTGGAATCAACCGATCGGCACGGCGACTTCGTTGAAACAGGTCTGCTCAAGTCGACAACGCATATTTACCCCGTCGTTCGCGGAATTCCCCGCTTCGTAAATTACGAGTCAGCTAACTATTCGCGCAGCTTTGGATATCAATGGCGAAAATGGCCACGCCTGCAATTCGAATCGGAAAACATCGGCCGCCCCATGGCAGGCCACACGCGCAAAATGTGGGAAAAAATCACCGGCATCAACCAGCCCGAAAACCACTCACACGATAATGGCGTTCAACAAAGTAACACCCACTCAGATCTCAACGGCACTGTCGTTGCCGATATCGGCTGCGGTCCTGGACGTTTCGTCGACGTCGCCCGCTCCAAAGGCGCTCGCGTTATCGGAATCGACTATAGCGCTGCAGTCGAAGTGGCCGAGAAGAATTTTAAGCACAATCCTGACGTCTGCATCTGTCAGGCCGACGCATTGAACCTGCCGCTCAGGCCGCAGTCGATCGACGGCGCATTTTCCATCGGTGTCTTGCATCACACGCCGGATCCACAGCGGGGCGTCGAGCAGGTGTTTCGTGCTCTCCAAACCGACGGCTGGTTCGCATTGTCGGTATATGGCCAGCATG
>DASXPQ010000506.1:0-3497 GCA_036493575.1 Pirellulales bacterium | reverse complement strand
CTTCGGAGGCCGACGCTCTATCCAGTTGAGCTACGGGGACGGATGGGTTTCCGGCCGGGTTGCGGGATTTAATAAAACGGTCGGCGACGGCGGAAATCGTTTTGGTATTTTACGACATTCCGAAATGTTTACCAGCGATTGGGGACTGCGTAAACAGTCGGGCCATTAGAGCGCCTCGACGGCCATCGCCACAGCTTCGCCGCCGCCGAGGCAGAGGGCGGCGATGCCGCGTTTGGTTTTGGTGCGGTGGAGTGCGGTGAACAGCGTTACCAGGATGCGAGCGCCGCTGGCGCCGATTGGATGGCCCAGCGCGACGGCGCCGCCGTAGATATTCAGCTTTTCAGCCGGGATTTTTAGCTCGTGGGCAGCCGCCATTGCGACGGCGGCAAAGGCTTCGTTAATTTCAAACAGATCGGTGGTTTCGGCCGTCCAGCCGATCTTTTCAAATAGTTTTTTCATGGCGCCGATTGGGGCCGTGGTGAACCATTGGGGCTCGGTACTGAATGTGGCCGCGCCGACAATTCGGGCTTGTGGAGCTAGGTTTAGATTCTTGCAGGCGGTGTCGGATGCCACGACCAGTGCGGCGGCACCATCGTTAATACTTGAGGCGTTGCCGGCGGTGATGGTTCCGTGCTGGTCAAATGCCGGCTTGAGGGAACGCAGCTTGGCTTCCTCGAATCGGGCTGGTTCTTCATCGTCGGTAACAGTGACCGTTAGTTTGCGAGTGGTTACCGGCACTGGGACAATTTCATCGGCGAAGATGCCTTCGGCGATTGCTGTTCGGGCGCGCTGGTAGCTGCGGACGGCGAAATCATCTTGCTGCTGGCGCGTGAATTGGAACTTCGCAGCACACTGGTCGCCGTAGGTGCCCATGGGTTTGTCGTCGTAAGCGTCGCGGAGGCCGTCGTAGAGCATCGAATCGACGAGTACACCATCGCCCAGACGGTAACCTGTACGGGCCTTGGGTAACAAGTATGGGGCCAAGCTCATGCTTTCCATGCCGCCGGCGACTATGATTTCCGCTTCGTTCAATTGGATGGCCTGGGTGGCAAGCATAACAGCCTTAAGTCCAGAGCCGCATACTTTGTTGACGGTGGTTGCACCGACGCCGACGGATAGACCAGCCTGCAGCGCCGCCTGCCTGGCGGGATTTTGGCCAAGGCCTGCGCTAATGACGTTGCCAAAGATAACTTCGTTGACCTTGTCGGGCGGAACACGACCGCGCTTTAAAGCCGTAGCGATGCAAAGGGCGCCGAGTTGTGGTGCCGGCACCGTGGACAATGCTCCGCCCAGGGAACCCGTAGGGGTGCGTGCGCGGCCGACAATGAACACTTCGTGGGACATGCTTGTTTTTTCGGATTGGTGTGGTCATTTAATTGTACGCGTTTGGTTGGGGAGGCCTAGTGGCGCAGCATTTGCTGATTTCACGCTGAGTCGCCTGACTTGCTAGACTGTTGAGTTGAGCTCACACAAATTCCCTTCTGCGGCGCACATCGCAATGGCCCAGCGCATTGAAGACTACGCTTTGATTGGCGATTGCCACACGGCGGCGCTGGTTGGACGCGATGGCTCAATCGATTGGCTTTGCTTGCCGCGCTTTGATTCGGGAGCCTGTTTTGCGGCACTATTGGGAACCAAGGACAACGGCCGGTGGCAAATTGCGCCGCAGGGCGAAGTGCGACGGACTACGCGGCGGTATCGGCCGGGTACTTTGATTTTGGAAACGGATTTTGAAACAGACGACGGCGCGGTTACCCTGATCGATTTTATGGCGCCGCGCGCCCGCGAGCCGAATTTAGTGCGCATTGTGCAAGGTCGCAGAGGTACCGTGGCCATGCGGACGGAGTTGACGCTGCGATTCGACTACGGGTCGATCGTGCCGTGGGTGCGGAAGACGGCGACGGGGATTGAGGCGATTGCGGGGCCGGATTCCGTTTATATTGATACGCCGGTTGAGCTGCGCGGCGAAAATTTGCATACGGTGGGAGAGTTCACGGTGTCGGCGGGTCAGCAGCAGTGTTTCGGGATGCTGTGGCATCCTTCGAACGAAGAGCGGGCGGCACCCAGTGATGCGACCTGCCGGTGCGACGATACGCAACAGTGGTGGGAGCAGTGGGCGGAACAATGTACCTACGAGGGACCGCATCGAGACATGGTGCTACAGTCGCTCGTTGCGCTGAAGGGGTTAACGTACGCGCCCACCGGCGGCATTGCGGCGGCACCGACGACGTCGTTGCCGGAATTTATTGGGGGCGTGCGTAACTGGGACTATCGGTTTTGCTGGCTGCGTGACGCTACGCTTACGCTCTACGCGCTGATGGAGAGTGGTTTCACGGACGAAGCTGAGGCCTGGTGCAATTGGCTATTGCGGGCGGTGGCTGGCAGCCCGTCGCAATTGAATATTTTGTATGGCGTGGGAGGGGAACGTCGGTTAACGGAGTTGGAGTTGGAATGGCTGCCGGGCTATGAAAATTCTGCCCCTGTGCGGATCGGGAATGGAGCATGGAACCAACTTCAGCTCGACGTGTTTGGCGAAGTGTGCGACGTGCTGCATGTGGCGCGGCGGAAAGGGATACGGCAAGACGAAAACGTGTGGGCCGTGCAGCGAAAGCTGGGGGAATACCTGGAAACGCATTGGCGTAATCCGGATGAGGGAATTTGGGAGACGCGCGGACCACGGCAGCATTTTGTACACTCCAAAATGATGGCGTGGGTAGCAATGGATCGCCTAGTGAAAACCATTGAGCGTCACCAAACGGAGGGGCCGTTGGAGAAATGGCGCAGTGCACGAGAAGAAATTCATCGGGAAGTGTGCCAGCGCGGCTATGACGCCCGGCGAAATACTTTTGTTCAGGCTTATGACAGCGACGAATTGGACGCCAGCTTACTGATGATGCCACTAGTCGGCTTTCTGCCGCCGAGCGATGCTCGAGTGACCGGTACGATTGCCGCCATTCAGCGTGAATTAACCGTTGATGGATTTGTGGCGCGATATCGACTGAATTCGACGCTGGGCGACTTGCCGCCGGGGCAAGGGGTATTTTTGCCGTGTAGTTTTTGGCTTGTCGATGCGCTATCGGTAATAGGACGCCGTGACGAAGCGCTGACTTTGTTCGAACGGCTAATCGAACTGGCGAATGATGTGGGGCTGTTTTCCGAAGAATATGATCCGGCCGCGAAACGATTTTTGGGAAACTTTCCGCAGGCCTTTACCCACGTGGCGCTGGTGAATTCAGCTTTTAATTTGTGGAAACAACATGGGCCGGCGCAGCACCGGCAAAAAGCTTAATACCTGGCGAGAGACAATGGGCGGTACAGGACTCGAACGGATGGCGATTTTCCCGCGGAAAGCGAACTACCGCAAGAGTCGCGCTACATTAGCGCCACAGACTCGCTCACCGCAAGGTCTCGCAACACGCCGCATCAGGTACAGTTCTCGCCAGATCTCGCACGTTTAATCAATGCTTGGCCTAGCCTCTTTCCGACTATTCGACGCG
>DASXPQ010000505.1:0-3250 GCA_036493575.1 Pirellulales bacterium | reverse complement strand
GCTACGGCGACGAAAGTGGCCGATCAGGAACGGCTGGCGACATTTCGCGGGCAAGTGGTTTGTCAGGCGTGTGGCGGCGCGAGATTGCGGCCGGAAGCACGGAATGTGCGGATCGGCGGCAAAGCGATTCACGAAATCACGGCACTGACCGTGCAGCAAGCGCGGGCGTTCTTTGAGCCGCTGAAATCGGAGATTGCGGAGGACGACATGCCGATTTATCAGCCGCTGGGGGCGGAGATCACTTCGCGATTGGCGTTTTTAGATCAGGTTGGGTTGAACTACCTCACGCTGGATCGCCCGGCCGATACTCTGAGCGGCGGCGAGCTACAGCGCGTGCGGCTGGCCACCGGCATTGGTTCCGGATTGGTTGGGGTGTGCTACGTGCTGGACGAGCCGTCGATTGGGTTGCATCCGCGAGATAATGATCGGTTGATCGAGGCACTGCGGGACTTGCAATCGCAAGGCAATACAGTGCTGGTGGTGGAACACGATGCGGCGATGATGCGCGAGGCGGATTTTTTGGTTGATATGGGTCCGGGGGCTGGGGCGCATGGGGGGCAGATTGTTTCGCAGGGGACGCCGGCGGAGGTGATGGCCGATCCGAAATCGCTGACGGGAAAGTATCTTTCCGGCGCGGTTTCGATACCCGTGCCGAAAGAACGTCGCAAGGTGGCGAAGACCCGATCGATTACCTTGGAAGGCGTAACGACCAACAATTTAAAGAATGTGGACGCGCGATTTCCGCTGGGCGTGTTCGTTTGCGTGACGGGTGTGAGCGGCTCGGGGAAAAGCTCGCTGGTGAATGAAACGCTGGCGCGGGCGCTGGTGCGGCGATTGGTGGGGCAGGGGACCAAGCCGGGGCCGCATGCAAGCCTGCGCGGCGTGAATCAGATCGACAAAATCATTGTGATCGATCAATCGCCGATTGGCCGTTCACCGCGAAGTAATCCGGCCACGTATACGGGAATTTTCGATGAAGTGCGAAAAGTGTTTGCGACAACGATCGAGGCGAAGCAGCGCGGATATACAGCGGCCCGATTTAGTTTCAACGTGTCGTCGGCGAGCAAAGGCGGCAAAAGCGGAAAGGGAGGCCGGTGCGAGGAGTGTCAGGGGTACGGTGTGAAGAAAATTGAGATGCAGTTTTTACCGGATTTGTTTGTTACTTGCCCGGTGTGCGAGGGAAAAAGGTTTAACCGCCAAACGCTGGAAGTGAAATTTAAGGGTCTGTCGGTTGCAGATGTTTTGGATTTACGTATCGACGAAGCAGCCGGAGTGTTTGAAAACTTTCCGATCATTGCCCGGTTGCTGCACAGTCTGCAGGAGGTGGGCCTTGGCTATCTGACGCTGGGGCAATCAGCAATTACGCTTTCCGGCGGAGAGGCACAGCGGGTAAAGCTTGCGACGGAACTGGCTCGAGTGGAAACCGGCAGCACGCTGTACTTGCTCGACGAGCCGACGACCGGTTTGCACTTTGATGATGTACGCAAGCTGCTGGAAGTGCTACAGCGGCTGGTCGACTTGGGCAATACGGTAATGGTGATTGAGCACAATTTGGACGTGATTAAGTGCGCCGATTGGATTATTGATTTAGGGCCCGAAGGGGGCGACGCCGGCGGGCAGATTGTGGCCGAGGGGACGCCGGAAGAGGTGGCGCAGATTGCAGACAATCATACAGGTAGGTTGCTTAAATCGCTGTTGGCAATCGATTCGGAGGCCTGATCGGATACAATGCTGGAATGGCTAACAAACAAAAAATGATGCTCGGTGGTTTCGACTACGAATTGTCGGTGCGAGATGGAACAACTGGCTTTTACGGCGCATTCTTTTGCGATGTCTGTCGTGAGGGTTTTGTGAAATATGACCCAGTGTTTCCCACCCTCGGTGGCGCCATGCAAGATGCTAGGAGCCGGGCGACGGCTCATCACGCCGAAATGCATAGTGAACAAGTTAGCTAGAGGCTTCTGGATTACCCATAGCCGCTGACTTCTTGCTTGGCTTAGTCACGCACTCTGCGGTAAAATCATTGGTTTGCCTGTTTGAATTGATTTGCGAAGGATAACTGCATGAGTGCTGCGACTGCCCTGCCTGCTGATATTGATTCTTTAGTATCTGCTGCGCGCGGGAAGCTCGATGCGCATGTGTATGAGACGGTGCAGTGGCATTTTTACCTGTCGACGGGCTGCCCGTTTTGGCTGGAAAAGGCGAAGGAGTTGAAGTTCGATCCCTTGAAGGAAGTGCGAACGTTTGACGATTTAAAAAAGTTTCCCGAGTTTCAGGACGAATGGCTGCGCGGCGGGCCAGTGCGGCGGTGGGTGCCCAAGGCATTTGCCGACAAGCCGATTTACGTGTTTGAGACAGGCGGGACGACGGGCATACCGAAAAGCCGGATTGCCAGCGACGATTTTCGAATCGACTATTCGCTGTTCAGCGACACTCTGCCAGAAAAGTATTTCCCCACTGGAGCGAACTGGTTGATGCTGGGACCGTCGGGGCCGCGGAGGTTGCGGTTGGCAGTGGAGCATTTGGCGCAGCACCGGGGCGGCATCTCGTTTTGCATCGATTTGGATCCGCGGTGGGTGATCAAGTTGATCAAAAAAGGTTGGCTGGAACATTTGGAAGCGTACAAGCAGCACTGCATCGAGCAGGCGATCACCGTTTTGCATGCCGGGCACGACATCAAGTGCATATTCACCACACCGAAGCTGTTGGAAGCTTTGGCGCTAGAATTGGAAAAGCGTGGGTCGAGCATTCCTAAAGAAGGGATCACGGGCATTTTCAGCGGTGGCACGGAATTCACCCCACAGTGGACGCGGTTTGCGGTGGAGGAATTTTTGGGGGGCGCGCCGGAGCGGGGCGGCGTTTATATGACGCCGACCTATGGGAATACGTTGATGGGGCTGGCGGCCAGCAAGCCAATTACCGCGGCCGATGGTTATAAAATCAGTTATTACGCTCCGCAGCCGCGAGCCGTGGTGGAAGTGGTGGAGTTTAATGATTACCGGCAAGTGGTCGGCTACGGCAAAACGGGGCGCGTAAAATTAACCACGCTGACCAAAGAGTTTTTTGTGCCCGGGTTCATGGAGCGAGACGAAGGGGAGCGAGAAGCGCCGTTTGAAAAATATCCGTGGGACGGAGTGAGCGGTGTGCGGCCGTTCCATGAATTGGCGGAAGCTACAACCGTGGGTGTGTATTGAGTCCGAACTGCGGCAAATCAGGTGAGCAATGCTGAATCTTCCCGTTTTGCGTTGGG
>DASXPQ010000504.1:0-4796 GCA_036493575.1 Pirellulales bacterium | reverse complement strand
GATTGTCGTGCAAGGGACTCCGGAGCTGGTTTCGCGCTGCAAGCAGTCGGCCACGGGCCGGTTCTTGGCCGCGGCACTGGCGCAGCAGGTGGCGGAATCGCCGGTATAAGTTCCGATGCGCAAGAGAAACGACACGACGATGATTGTTCGCCGATAAGTAATGCAAGATTCAATCATCCAACATATCGAACTGTTTTCTGGCGCTGCCAGCCCAGCCGCGGCGCGCGTCTACGCGGCAATCACGGTCGACAAAACGCATCAGTTCGATTCAAAACAATTCAAGCTGCGCGGCCATCTAATTGGCCCACAGTGCGAATTTGCGCATACATTGTCGGCCCGCATACCGCTGGCGGACCGAGGATCAGATGAAACGCTATTAGCCGAAGCGATTGTACCCGACCCGTGCTTTTGGACGCCAGAACTCCCGTTTTTGTACCGCGCTGAGTTGGAGTTGGTTGACGGAGCCTCCGTCGTTTTGCGATATGACGGCAATGTTGGAATTCGCCGGCTAGGGTCTCGTGGCCGCGAACTCTATTTTGAAGGCAAGCGATTTGTATTACGCGGCGCGAATTGCCATTTCAACGAAGGTGTGCCTACCGGTGACGAACTGGCTTACATGCGCGAAACGTGGACGGCAGCGATCGTCTCCTGGCCTTCCGATGCGCTCTGCCAACTCGCAAGCCGAAGCGGAATTTTGCTGATAGCGGATTTGCGCGCTTCGCAAGTGAACGTGAGCCAGCACCACGCAGCGGAGCGAGTAAGAGGTGTGGCGCAATGGCCCGCAGTTGCGATGGCAATCGTCGATGCCGAGACAATCCCGCTCGTCGAATTTCGCGGGGGTGTGCGCAATCTTTTAATCGGCCAATACGTGCGCGCTACAGAATCGACACCAGTTGCTGAACAAGCGCAAATTGTTTTCGCCGAGGTCGGCGAACCGTCCGACTTTGCCCACCAATTAGTACAGTACAACCGGCCGGTAATTGCGGTGCGTCGGCTGGAGCAGCTAACTACAATCGAAGCATCCCGCGCTGCTTGTGATGCTCTGCAGCGTGATTTGGCTATGGCTGGTGATTTTGCAGGATATGTGGTTTGAGGACACAATTTCAATTTGGGCTTAGCATGGGGATGAGCAACACAAACGATCTGGGTCGCTACGCTCGCCAGATTCGCTACGCGCCGCTTGGTGAGGAAGGTCAGCGGCGGCTTTTGGCCAGCCGGGCGCTAATTTGCGGCTGCGGAGCGCTGGGGAGCGTGATCGCTAATACGTTGGCCCGGGCCGGAGTGGGCAAATTGCGAATTGTCGACCGCGATTTTTTGGAACTCAACAATTTGCAGCGGCAGGTGCTGTATGACGAGGCGGATGTAGCAGCCGCATTACCCAAGGCAGTCGCAGCAGCGGAAAAACTGCGACATATCAACAGTGACATTAGAATCGAACCGATCGTAGCGGACGTGGACCCAGGCAACATTCTAGCGCTGTGCGACGGTTGCGACATTATTCTCGACGGGACCGATAATTTTGAAACGCGCTTTTTGCTGAATGAAGCGGCGGTGAAATTGCAGATCCCGTGGGTTTATGGCGGCTGCATTGGCGCCGAAGGGCAAACGCTAACGGTGCTTCCCGGCCAGCCCCCCTGCTTTCGCTGCGTAATGAACGAGCCACCCCCGCCGGGTACTTCACCCACCTGTGATACGGCGGGCATTTTGGGACCGATTGTGAATGTGGTCGCATCGATCCAAGCCTGCGAGGCGATTAAAATTTTGTCGGGCCATTCCGAGACAGTCAGTCGGACCCTGACAATTATCGACCTCTGGGATAATCAAGTGCGGCAACTTAGTTTGGATCGGTTGCGTTCTTCCGGCGGATGTCCTACTTGCTCGACCAAGTCAGATGGAAGTGATAAATATCCTTGGCTAACCGGTCAACGTAGCAGCCGCACCGCGGTGTTGTGCGGGCGCAACTCGGTGCAATTGAGCCAATTGGCCTCAGAGGGTGAATCGTGTCCTGTGGACTTAGACGCATTGGTGGAAAAGCTGTCCGCGGTTGGAACGGTCACTCGTAACCCATTTCTGTTGCGCTGTGCGGTCGGTCCATATCTGATCACATTGTTTCCCGACGGCCGAGCAATCATCAGCGGAACGTCTGACATCGCCGAAGCCCGCAATGTTTATGCCAAGTACGTGGGCAGTTAATACGATGGCACGGACCGCCCAGCTTGACAACTTCGCTGGCGGGAGCGTAGATTGCTGGCTGGTGTAAAAAGCGCGCGGTCGCAGATTGCGCGTTCTACTATATTCGCTTTGACGCCGCTGGGGCTGGATCACTTGCAACTTTCGCGCATACGCTAATCAACATTTCGTTGCGCTGCGGCGCTTCTAACGGAATGCGGCTCGCTTGGCTTTTTGCATGGGTTTTACCACCACCATCGATCTTGCGCCCGTTGCCCATCATCTTTCACTGCCGCTAGGGCAGGTGGAAAGTACGGTACGGTTGTTGGATGCGGGTAACACAATTCCGTTCATCACCCGGTATCGCAAAGATCAAACCGGTGGGCTGGATGAAGAGCAAATTCGACGAATCCAGGATGAAGTGAATCGGCTGCGGATGCTCGCCGAACGGAAGCAAACGATTTTGCGCTCCATCGACAGTCAGGGCAAGTTGACGCCGGAGCTGGCCAAATCAATCGAATCGGCTGAGAGCATCAAGTGGCTGGAAGATTTGTATCTGCCGTACAAACCTAAAAAGCAATCGCTGGCCACGCTGGCGCGGGAACGAAAGCTGGAACCACTGGCGGAGGAAATTCTAAAAGCCAGTTCTGCGGCGGTAGATTTGGACCAGCGGGCCGCTGATTTCATCGATCTCGATCGGCAAGTGAGCAACGTGGCCGATGTGCTCTTGGGCGTCGGACACATTCTGGCTGAGGATTTTAGCGAGCGGGCCGACCTGCGGAGCCGCCTGCGGAAGATTCTTAAGAAAACCGGACAGCTGGTCAGCGCTAAAACAGAAATCGCCGAGCAGCAGGGAAAAGAATTCCGCGACTATTTTGATTTTAAACAGCCACTGAACAAAATTCCGCCGCACCGTGTGTTGGCGATCAATCGCGGCGAGCGAGCCAAGTTGCTGCGCATAAAAATCGAAGCCGACGAAGCCGCACTCGTTCAAGAAACCGAAACCTTGCTGACGCCGACCGATCATCCGCATACGGAATTCATTCGGGCTTGTGCGCGCGATGCCCTGCAGCGACTGGTGCAACCGAGCTTGGAACGGGAAATCCGTCGCGAAATGACCGAAGCTGCCGAAGCCCACGCGGTCGTGGTGTTCGCAAAGAATTTGCGGAACCTGCTGCTGTTGCCCCCGGTGTGCGGGCGACGCGTACTGGCGGTTGATCCAGGATTTAAGAGCGGCTGCAAACTAGCGGCAATCGACGAGTTCGGCAATCTGCTGGATCAAGCGATTATTCATTTGGTCGGCAAAGATGAACGTAAGCTGGAAGGTCGCGCTAAACTAGTCGAGCTCATCAAGCAACATAATCTTGCGGTGATCGCGCTGGGCAACGGCACGGCTTGCCGTGAGACAGAAGATTTACTGGCCGAAATATTATCAAATGAATTAAAAGACGACGGTGTGGCCTACATAATCGTCAACGAAGCCGGCGCCAGTGTTTATTCCACAAGTCCCCTTGGCCGCGAGGAATTGCCGCAGTACGACGCCACGCTTCGCAGTGCGATCAATATTGGTAGGCGGCTGCTGGACCCCTTAAGCGAGCTGGTAAAAATCGACCCGGGCAGCTTGGGTGTGGGGCTATATCAGCACGATGTGAAAGCCAAACACTTGCGCACTTCGCTCGATGCCGTGGTGGAATCTTGCGTTAATTATGTCGGCGTCGATTTGAATACGGCCAGTCCGGCATTATTGCGATATGTCAGTGGATTAAATCAGCTAACGGCCCGCAGGTTGTACGACCATCGGTTGACGAACGGGCCGTTTCGCAATTTGGAGCAATTGAAAGACATTTCGGGACTAGGCGAAGCAACGTTTGTGCAAGCGGCCGGTTTTCTAAAAGTTGCCGACGGCGACAATCCGTTGGACGCCACTTGGATTCATCCCGAAAGTTACGAAGTGGCGCAGAAAATCCTGGGGAAACTCGGGTTTTCGATAGAGGATTTGCGGCGGAAAGAAACCACGGCGGCCGTGGCCCAAAAAATAGCGGAATTAGAGGGACAGGCCGAGCAACTGGCCGCCGATTGGCAGGTCGGTCTGTTAACGTTGCGCGATATTTTGGCTCAACTGACCAGGCCTGGCCGTGACCCCCGCGAAGATTTGCCCCCACCGATCTTTAAGCGTGGCGTACTCAAGCTGGATGATTTGCAGCCCGGAATGGAGCTGTTCGGCAGCGTGTTAAACGTGGTCGACTTTGGTGCATTTGTCGACATTGGCCTGCACGACAGCGGGTTGGTGCATGTGAGCCAACTGGCGAATCGTTTTATTCGCGATCCGCACGAGGTGGTTTCGGTGGGCGACATTGTGAAAGTGTGGGTGGTGGAAATTGATAAGACGCGCCGCCGAGTCTCGCTAACGATGATTCCCCCCGGCACCCCGCGGCACGTTCCACAACGGCCGGCGGCTGGCGGCGAGAGTCGTGAATCCAGACCGCCGCGTGGCCGCCGTCCTCCACGCCAGCGCCATGTTGCACCGGCAGCATCTGGCGCTGCGACGACATTGCCAAATGCCTCCGAGGAAGGTGCGGGTCAGTCTGCAGATCAATCGGGGCATCCGAGAGAACACGGCGCGAGAA
>DASXPQ010000503.1:0-8025 GCA_036493575.1 Pirellulales bacterium | reverse complement strand
AGCAAACTGAATCTGGCCAGCTTCGATCTCGATGAATCGTACCCGGAAGGGGCCGGGCAGCCCGGCATTTTCGGCGAGCTTTCGCCCAATTTGGCCAAGCTGATCGAGCGGATCGACAAAGCCGCCGCCGACAGCAAAATGTACGGCATTATCATTCACTTGAACGATCCGCAGGTGGGCCGCGGAAAATTGGACGAACTGCGCTCGGCCATCGCCCGGGCCCGTAAAGCAGGCAAGAAGGTGTATGCCGATCTGCATGAAGGCTCGAGCGCCAGTTATCTGCTGGCCAGCTCGTGCGACGAAATTATCATGCCGCCGGTTGGCATGCTGACCATCGCTGGCGTGCGCATGGAATTCACCCACTTCAAAAACCTGCTGGAAAAATTGGGCGTGCAGGCCGACTTTTTCCAGATGGGCGATTACAAAGGGGCCGCCGAACCCTACACTCGCGACAAAATGAGCCCCGAGTTCAAGAAGCAAATGGATTCGGTGTTGGACGACTATTACAGCCAACTGATTGAAACCGTCGCCGCCGATCGCAAGCTTGATGCCGGCAAGGTGAAAGATTTGGTCGACGAAGGCTTGTTCACCCCTTCGCGCGCCAAGGAAGCGGGCTTGATCGACCGGATTTCTTACGGCGACGAATTCCGCAAGCAGTTGGCCGAACAGCAACATGTGGATGAAGTAACGCTGGTGGAAGATTATGGCAAAGAACAGCTCGACGATGAAGATTTCTCCGGCATCGCCGGTTTCATGAAGTTGATGGAACTAATTTCCGGCGGCGACCAGAAAACCCGGGCTAGCAGCAGCCAAAAAATCGCCGTCATTTATGCGGTGGGCGAAATCAACAGCGGCGAAAGCAAATCGAGCATGCTTTCCAGTGAATCGCTCGGCAGCGAAACCATCATCAAGGCGCTGCGCGAAGCGGAAAAAGATCCCAAAGTGGTTGGCATTGTGTTGCGGGTCGACAGCCCTGGCGGATCGGCCTTGGCCAGCGATTTAATGTGGCGCGAAATTACCCGCATTAAAGCCAAGAAGCCAATCGTCGCCAGCATGGGCGATTTGGCAGCCAGCGGCGGGTACTACATTTCGATGGGTTGCACGAAAATTTTCGCCGAGCCGGGCACGTTGACCGGTTCGATCGGCGTTGTTACCGGCAAGCTGGCGCTCAAGGGCTTGATGGAAAAGGTGGGCATTACCACCGATTCGATCAGCCGCGGCAAAAACAGCGGCTGGATGTCGTCCGACGAGCCGTTCAGCCCCTCGGAAAAAGAAGTGATCATGCGAATGATGCAAGATTGCTACAAGCAATTCACCGAAAAAGCCGCGCAAGGGCGGAACATGGAAGTAAAGCAATTGGAATCGCTGGCTGGCGGCCGGTTGTATACCGGGCGGATGGCCAAGCAAGTGAAGCTGGTCGACGAATTGGGCACACTCGACGACGCCGTAGCCGAGGCCAAAAAACTGGCCGGCCTGAAGGCCGACGACAAGATCGAACGGATGATTCTGCCCAAGCCGCGGTCGTTTTTGGAAGGATTGCTTGGCGGCTCGATGGTTTCATCGCACGTGAGAATGGCCGCCCATGAATTGGCCCCCTCGCTCGATCAAGCCGAGGCGCTCATTCACATGTTCCGCGAACCGGCAGTGTTCATGATGCCGTACGAAGTGCGGGTGAAGTGATTCGCATGACATGGGTTGGACCTGCAGAACACGTTGAAAACAGGGTTACCTTCCCGTCAGCGTGAATGCAGCCCAGTAAAATGGCGGTGCGTTTCCTGTGGCGGCGCGGCTCGATTTGATCGCCGCCAATTGGGCGGCGCGCAATGCATCGGCCTTGGTTTGGCCGTGGGCCAGGTTTGTGAAGAAGTCGCTCATCAGCCGCGAGGTTTCCTGGTCGGGAATTTGCCACAGTGTGGCCACCACGGCCTGCGCCCCGGCCAATTGAAATGCTTGTCGCAGGCCGGCTACGCCTTCGCCGTTGCGCACCTGGCCGATGCCTGTTTCGCAGGCGCTAAGCACCACCAGTTCGGTGCCGCGCAAGTCGGTCCCAACGATTTCCATACCGGTCAAAATTCCGTCGTCGACCGAGCTGCTGCCGGAACTTACCGGCGATTCATCCTTGGCAGTGGATTTCGAAGCGGCGTCCGTGGGTGTGTTATTTACGGCTTGTCCGCTTCGATTGCAACCTGCCAACAAAAGGCCGCAGCGCAGCAGGGGATTTTCCAGCGGCACACCTTCGGTCGAAAGCGCGGCAGTACGGCTGGTCGAGGCGGCTGCAGTTGACACTCCTTCGGCATAAGAGTTGTCGAGATTCGCCGTCTGATCGGGCAAGAAAAATCCGTGCGTGCTCAACACCAACACCTGTGGTTGCCGCAGCGCTTTGAAGGCGCCTTCCAAGGCGTTGCGATCCAAAAACGCGATCGGTTCCGCATGGCAGTACTCTTTTATTTTCGGCTCGATGGCCTTGGCTTCGTCGGCGGTGCCGGGCAGTCGCTTGACTTGAAACGCTCCGTTGGCAGATCGGCTGACTTCTCGGTTCAGCGCCAGCGGCTGATTGGCCACGGCCATTTGGACCAAAGCTGACCGTGTAGCGGTGGCAACATCGGCAGGTTGCAAATCATAGTCGGGATTGGCAAACAAAGCCGGCGGTTGCATTTTCAGCTTGCCGGTGGCATTGGCGATTAAATCGCGACCACTAATCGCGTAGCTAATCTGGTACTTTTCAATGGCGTAGCGATTATCGTCCAGCGGCAATGCGGCCCACGGAACCAGCCAGAGAGAAGTGTCTGGGCTGATGATGAGTTGCTCGGCGATTTCCAAATGTGGTTTGAGCGGCTCCAGAATCAACTTGGCCAGTGACTGGAGCGAACCATCGCTGCCTGTTGGACCTTCATCTTCCTGTTCCAGGCCACGCTTAACCGACAAGGTTGCGGCAATCTTCGTTGATGGGTCGGCGGTTTGCTCGTTCTTCGGATGAACAAGCACGCTTCGACGATGTTGAATTTCCTGCCGGGCTAACACCACGAGCTTGTCGATTGGTTCGGCTTCTCCCAAATCGACGATTCGAATTTCTCCTTCACCGGCGGCAGGCACTAGCCAGGCGACATAGCGTGCCGATTGAAACTTATCCTTGATTCCTTTGGTTTGGAAGCTGAACGGTTGGAAACGGGCGATATCGACCAGCACCGCTTTCGGAGGAATTGCCTTGCGCACCTGGGCGACATCGATCCAAGGATCGGCCTGGAACGCTTCGCCGTGCGCTTGCGCAATTTTCCGCGCCAGTTCTGTTTCCTGCTGTTGCAGATGGTCCAACTGCAATTTGCGTTCCTGCTGTCCGCCCGACTTCGGTGCAGCGTAAACCAGCGCAGCCAATTGCTGACGTGCTTGCAGCAACTGTTTGGCGGTTTCCGCGGTGCTCGGATCGGAACTGTCGCGGGCCAGTTGTGCATTCTGCGCAAGCGCCTCCTGCGCCACGCCCTTGCCGTTCAACAGCCAGTTTGTCGAAACAGCGACAATTTCCGGATCGCTGCGCCGCTCGAGCCCTAACGACAAACTTCCTTGGAATGCGCTTGCATCGTTCGCTTGTAAAAACGCGGTCTGTTCTGCTGGCGAAAGACTGGGCAACGCGCGCGCCACATGCCGGCGGATCACGCGCCGCGATTGGTCTTGGTTGTGCGCTGCTTCGGCCCAATGGCCCATAGCGGCTTGCAGTTCCGAAAGACTGCTAAAACTAAGGGCCACTTTGGGATCGTCGAGACCCAGAGATTTTTTCCGCATCTCCAAGGCGCGGCGCTCTAATGGCTCGGCCTGGGAATATTGACCTTCGGTGCGGTACATTCCCGCCAGGTTCGCGAGGCTGAGAGCAATTCTCGGATCGTCCGGATGCTCGAGGCCATAAGTTTTTTCATTTATCTTCAATGCACGCTGGTAAAGCGGCTCGGCCTGGGCGTATTGGTCCTGATAGCAATACAGCAATGCTAAATTGTTAAGCGAGCTGGCCACATCCGGATGATCGGGCCCGAGAGCGTTCTCTTGAATCTTCAAAGCCCGCCGATAGAGCGGCTCTGCCTGGGTCATTTGCCATTGAACGCGATAGTTCTCCGCCAAATTATTCAGGCTCACGGCAACTTCGAAATGATCGGGCCCAAACGCCTTTTCCCGAATTTTTAAGGCTTGTTGGTAAAGCGGCTCGGCCCGAGAGTATTGGCCCTGGGCACGGCAAAAATCGGCCAGGCTGCTCAGGCTCTCTGCGACCATGGGATGATCGGGGCCCAAGGCTTTCTGCCGAATCGCTAGTGCCCGCCGTAAGAGTGGCTCAGCCTCGGGATACCGTCCTGCATTCCTATAGAGACCACCTAGGTTAATCAGGCTGCTGGCAACGTCAGGATGATCGGGGCCCAAGGCTTTCTCTCGAATCTTCAGACCCTGCTGTTCGAGCTGCTCGGCCTGTTCGTCTTTACCCTGCGCGAAGTATAGGTTCGCCAAGTCATGCAGGCTTTCTGCGACATCAGGGTTCTCGGCCCCCAGAGTTTTCTGTTGGATCTTTAAAGCCCGCTGAAAAAGCGGCTCGGCTTGTGCGTATTTGCCTTCATCAACATACAGTGCGCCGATGATGTTCAGCTCACCTGCAACATAGGGATGATCGGGGCCCAACATTTTTTCGTAAATAGCAAGTGCCCGCTGATATTGAGGCTCCGCCTGATCATATTTGCCCAGGATTCGGTAAAGTTCTCCCAGGCGGCCCATAGTGTTGGCCACCTCGGGATGATTTGGCCCAAACGATTTTTCTTCGATCTTCAAAGCCCGTTGCAGCAGCGGTTCAACCTCTGAGTATTTCCCGGAATGTCCGTACGCATCGGCTAGCCCATTGAGAACGCTGGCAACCTGCGGATGGTCTGGGCCCAGCGATTTTTCCGTGATCTTCAGGGCCCGCTGAAAGAGCGGTTCTGCGGCAGAATATTTCCCTTCTGAAACATCGAGCTGCGCCATGCTTGATAAGGTATTTGCGACGGAAGGATGATCGGGGCTCAGCGACTTTTCTTCGATCTTCAATGCCCGTTGATAGAGCGGTTCGGCTTGAACGAATTTGCCTTGATTGCAGTAAAGCACCGCCAAGTTGCCAAGGCTTTCGGCCACAACGGGATGATCGGGACCCAGAGCCTTTTCCCTAATCGAAAGCGCGCGCTGGTACATCGGCTCTGCCTGGGCGTATTTCCCCTGTTCGTCGTACATCGCGGCCAAATTATTCAGAGTGTTCGCGATTTTGGGATCGTCCGGCTTGAGCACCTTTTCTCGAATCGCAAGAGCTCGGAGGTAAAGGGGTTCCGCTTGCGAAAATTTGCTTTGGGCTTTGTAGAGCATGGCGAGGTTATTCAGGATGATGACATTGTCGGGGTCGTCTGGTCCCGACGCTTTTTCCTGGATCTGCAAAGCCCGCTCTAAAACGGGGGCGGCTTGCGAGAGTTTGCCCTGGGCCTGGTACATCGAACCCAAATTGCTAAGCGCGCTGGCCACCTCGGGATGATCGGGGCCTAATACGGCTTCATCGATCTCCAGAGCTTGCTGGGCCAGTTTGGCGGCTTCCGCATACTTGCCTTGGCCATGCAGCTCCATCATTTGTTTGCTTAGCTTTTCGGCCTCGTCGAGCTTGGCTTGCTGCTCGGGCGTGTGCTTGGCTTCCGCCGGCTTCGCTTGGCCCTCCTTCGTTTGAGCTGGCGGATCGGCAGCGGCGCACACCCCATTGGAAATCAAAACACCTGTGGAGCCGGTAAGAAATCCGGCGAGTAACCACAGCGCGCAGCGAAGATGAATTGCAGACATCGGTGTTGCTCACTGAATGGACGTGAGAGTGCGGCTTTGAAATACCACTCTACTAGTGGTATGGAGAAGCGGATCGAGAACTCCAAACCACTATAACATACGCCATTTTTGGGAGCCAAACGAACGGCCGCCATTTTGCCGAATGACGTTACGACGCGCTGTCGCTTCGTGCCAGTGGCACATATGCGCGCAGCGGGGAGGTGAAAAGTCGCCTTTACTGGCGCTTACTTCTTTCCGCCAGCAGCCGGTGACAGCACTCCGCCCGGCAGGCCTTGCAGTTGGAACGGATCGTGCGGGCCGTTGGGATCGTCGGCGGCCGGGGTGGCGGCTTTCTTTTTGACGATATCGTCTTTGCCAAGATGGATTTTGCCGTACGTGTCGTTGCCGACGACATAGTACCAATCGGCGAAGCGTGAATTCAGTTCTTTGGCGTGCTGCTGGGCTTTCTTCACTTGTTCGTCATAAGCTTCCTGCTTGCGGCGGTTTTCTTTTTCGACCCGATCGCGCTCTAGCTCCTGGGCTTCGACGTCGTCTTCGGCACTGGCGTCGGCCGCCTTGGAGTCGGCCGATTTTTCATCGGTCGACTTGGCTTCGGACCCCTTGCCGGCGTCTTTCTTGGCGTCGTCTTTTTTTGCGTCATCTTTTTTGGCGTCTTTGGCGTCGGCCTTGGCAGCAGGGCCTTTCTTGTCGGCGGCTTTGGCGTCAGCCGATTTCACATCGCTCTTGGCATCCCCTTTTTTATCGGCAGCTTTTTCGCCAGCCTTCGTGCCCGCTTTGCTGTCGGCGGCCGGTTTCTCCGGCGCCTTTTTCATTTCCGGCAGCGGCGCGAGCTCGGGCTTCGGAATTACGTCCGGATTGTAGCGGGCCATGACCATCAAATATCGGCTCAAGCCGCCGGCGTCTTTTTTATCGCTGCTCTTGTCACCGCTTTTGTCGCCGGCGGTTTTGTCGGCCGATTTTTCATCGTCGGCTTTGCCTTTGACGCCGCCTTTAGCTTTCGCATCGTCCTTGGCATCGGCGGCTTTGTCGTCGTCCTTCTTCTCGTCGTCGGTGGGGCTTTCGATGCCGGCCACTTTGCCGAAACGCAGCACGTATTCCACGCCGTCTTTCATGCGCACAATTGCTTCGCCGTCGCTGGAAGCGATGTCGAACTCGTCGCCAACCTGCGCCGGCAAAAAGCCGCGACGGGCCAGGTCTTGCATCATTTCGATGTCGTCCATGAAGTTCTTGTCGGCCTTCAAGTTGTCGCTCATGTGCGCCGGCTTGCGGGCGACGTCGATAATTTTCAAGCTGCCCAAGGCATTCTTCAGATCGTTCAACTTAACGGTGTTTACATCTTCACCTTCGGCCAATTTCACCGGCTTCGATTGGCCGTCTTTGTAGTCGGTCATTTCCTTCAGCGTCCACTTCTGGGTTTTATCGTCGAAGGTCAGCTCGGCATCGGCGTGACGGTCGATCATCGGCCGCACTTCGCCGCTGCGAGTGACGCTGTTGATGACCGAGTAATCGTGCAACTGTATGTCGGTAATGTCCCACGGGCTGAGCTTGAGCAGGTCAGTTTCAATCCAATCGGCAAATTTCGAGCTGAATTTGTCGGCCTTCATCTGCACTTTGTAAACCTGGTCCTGCCCGGGCTTGCGCACGTAGCGAATTTGCGCTTGTGGCTCCATGCCCATTTCGTCGGGCTTGGAGGGCTTGTCTGCCTTGCCGATGATAATTTTCGCCAGCGGCTTGCCCCCTTCTCCTTGCACTTCCACCAGCTTGCCGATGCCTTTCTGGCCAAGCTGATCTTCATCGGGCTTGGGCTCGACGACACCGTACAGTACATGATCGGAAACATCTTTGCTGACCGGCGAGAGAACTTTCAAATCGACCAAGGCAGTCGCAGCCGCGGCCATCTGCTCTTTGGCATCGGCAGGATAATTCTTGTGTGAGGGGAGCGACCACACGCCGTTCACCTTGGCCACTTCAAACTCGTTGGCTTTGCCGGCAGTGTCGTCGAACGTGACGATTCGCATCCGCGTGGCTTTCAGCGGATCGTCCAACTCCGGAAAGAGCGATTTGCCGACAATATCTTCCGTCACTGCAGACGGAGCCGCAGGCCGTGTGGCGAATGCCAGTAATAACACCGCGGCGGCGGCGGCGATGAGCGAGATGGTTTTGGTGTTTTCGTTCATGGTGGGGTTGGTGGCTGGTGGCTGGTGG
>DASXPQ010000502.1:0-6642 GCA_036493575.1 Pirellulales bacterium | reverse complement strand
CGGGAATCAAATCGGCCAGCACCACGCTCACGCGCTTCGGCGCACTCGGAAATTCGTTGGGCCACAATTTCGAGGCAAATTCAATCAGGCGGAGCGTATCCTGACAGGGGGCCACGCGCACACTGCTCTGGCAGGCCTGATCATCCACGCACTCTACCAGTACGCTAATCGATCGGGCGAAATACCCGATGTACCGTAACCGAGCTGCCGCTTTGTGCAGCAAACGGATCAGGACCCCCCGAGCCAACTCTGGGGTGCGGAGCTTCGGTCCTAAGACGTGCGAATTGCCCACCGAATAACGATTTGGGGCCGTCACGGGCAAATCATAGCCGCGCAGTTGATGCCACCAGTTGCTCCCCACAATTTTGCTGCCCCAGAGGCGCGATAATTCTGCCGCCGACAGCCCGCATAACTGCTCCACTTTCTGAATGCCCGCGCGATGCAGCCGCTGACCCATGCGGCGACCGATGCCCGGAAAATCTATCAATTCCAGCCCATACAATCGCTGCGGTAGTTCGTGAGTCTGGATCAGCGTTAGCCCGTTGGGCTTTTGCATGTCGGCCGCCACTTTGGCTAGAAACTGATTGGGCGCAATGCCAATCGATGCGCGGAGAAACTGTCCCACCGCTGTTCGGATTGCGTTTTTCACTTCCCGCGCCAAACGTATTGCCATTTCCGGCTCCCGTCGATCGCTGGATAGCCGGCAGGCAAATTCATCAATCGAAAGAATCCTTTCCACGGGCGAGCAAGTTTCGACGGCAATTTTAATATTGTCGTGAATCCGAATGTACAACTCCGGCCGGGCCGGCACGATGCGAATGCCGGGGCACATTCGCCGAGCCTGATAAACCGGCGTGCCGCATTTAATGCCGTAACGTTTGGCCTCGTAGCTGGCGGCAATGCAACAAGTGGTTTCCGCCTGGACCGGCGAAACCGCCACCGGCCGGTTGCGCAGCCTGGGTTCAAGCTGCTGCTCCGCCGAGGCAAAGAACGAATTCATGTCGACAAATAAATATCGCAGAGACATATACAAATGTACATATCACATGATTGATCCTAAGGCAAGCGATTTTCATCCGCTTCAGCCTGCTTTTAACTTTTACGGCAAATCCTCGCTTCTATCTCGGGCGCTGGCCCAATTTTTTGTTGAACGGCTCGCGAATAAACACTATGATGCCCTCGCCAGATGCTGTGTGCTTTAACTCTCAAGCCCAAATTCTGCGCGGCAACGCCACCGGGGAAAGTTTGCCGTTTTCATCCGTTTTCGATCGGTTTATTCTCCGTTTAAGCACCGTTTACTGACCGTTTTTCACCGTTTTCTCGGTTTTTCACCGTAGCACTTCTTTCACTCCCATGCTCACACATTCCAGACTTCGATTCCTCAGCCAACCAGCGTTGCTTTTCCTTGTGGCGGCGTCCGCGTGTCCGCTGTTCGCGGCCCCGCCGAAATTTGACGCCGATAAACTCGCCGCCATCGCCCCGGGGATGAAGCATTTTGTGGATGAACACAAAATCTGCGGGGCGGTGCTGATGATTGGCACGTCGGACGGAATTGCCTATCTCGGCACGGTCGGCACTCAAACGCTTGATTCAGACAAGCCGATGCCGAAGGATGCCATTTTCCGCATCATGTCGATGACTAAACCAATCACCGCCATGGGCATCATGCTGTTGCGCGATGAAGGAAAACTTTCGATCGACGATCCGGTGGAAAAATATCTGCCGGAATTCAAAGGGCAAATGCTGCTGGCGAGTAAAGATGCCGACGGGATGACCTTAAAAAAGCCCGCCCGCCCGATCACACTGAAAGATTTGTTGACGCACACCGGAGGCCAGCCGGAATATCCGCTAGGCGTGAGCAATTTAATTCGCAAACAGGACCATACCTTAGGGGAGGCGGTTGCTATTTCGTCTCAGCGGCCGCTCGATTTTGAGCCAGGCAGCAAATGGACGTACTCGTCGGCTGGCATCGACACGCTGGGCCACATTATCGAAGTTGTATCCGGCCAACCGTTCGAAGATTTTCTCCATGATCGATTCTTCGCACCCCTGGGAATGCACGATACCGGTTTTTATCTGACCCCCAAGCAAGCAGAACGGCTGGCGGAACTGTGCGCAATTAAGGAGGGGCAGCTTGTGCCGGCTGCCAATGCGCCCGATTCGCGCGCCGCGAATCCAACGGTGAAGCCGAAATTTGCCAGCCCGGCTGGTGGACTTTATTCTACCGCAGCCGACTTGGCGAAGCTGGATCAGGCGCTGCTCAATGGCGGGCAACTGAACGGCGTGCGCATCATCGCCGAAAATACGTTGCATGAAATGACCCAAAAACATACCGGCGACATCAAGGCCGGCTTCGTGCCAGGCTCGGCCTGGGGTTTGGGGTTCATTTTGGTCGAGCATCCTGAAGGGGTTACCGAAACGCTTTCGCCGGGCACCTACGGCCACGGCGGGCTATATGGGACGCAGGAGTGGATCGATCCGATGAAGAACGTGTTCTACGTACTGCTGTTTCAGCGTGCCGCTTTAGGCAACGGGGATGGCAGCCCCATGCGGCGCGAGTTCCAGGCACTGGTCGCCCAGGCGATGCAGCCATAGAAATCGAGTAGAGAACGATCAACTCTTTGCTGCGTGTGCCTTCGCAGGCTGTTTCTTTGAGCCAGAGTCTAGCGCCGCTTTCACCAGCGTGACAACGGCATCAAAAGCGGCCGGATCGGCAATCGCCATTTCAGAAAGCGTCTTGCGATCCAATTCGATTTTTGCTTTCGTCAGGCCGTTGATGAATTCGCCGTAACGCAGCCCGCGTTCTCGGGCAGCTGCATTCACGCGAATGATCCACAGGCCGCGCAGGTCCCGACGGCGGCGGCGGCGGTCGCGGAACGCATACACACCGCTACGGACCAACGTTTCTGTCGCCGTGCGGAGCAATCGGCGGCGCCCGCCGACGAAGCCCTTTACCTTACGGAACAGCCGCTTTTTGGCACGGTTACGAGGTACTGCAGAAGTTGTACGCATGATTCGAGACCTACCCTAAAACGATGTATCGTTTGCCTAGTAACTATTTCCTGCCAGTGCTTCCAAAATCCGGTGCGTGTCGGGCTTTGCCAGCACTCCGGTGCCGCGCAAATTGCGACTGCGCTTGTGCGTCATGCGGCTATTCAAGTGGCTGGTGCCGGCGCGGCGATGCTTCACCTTGCCTTTAGCGGTCGCGCGGAAGCGTTTTTTCACTCCCTTATGAGTTTTCATCTTCGGCATGTCAGCATCCGACTTTCTGGACCAACTTCAGTGGAATTCAGTAATATAGCTGGATTCGGTGCCGCAGAGAAGGGGAGGCTTCCGCTGCAAAGCCCAATGTTAGCCGCCAGGAAGCGGCACTTCGGGATGCGCATTTACGCCCCTGCAGCGCTTCGGCAGAGACCAAATACGACTCATCACTTCGGCACAGAATATGGGTGCCTTATTACTTCGGCACAGAATACCGGGTGCCTTATTACTTCGGCACGATCGTGCACACAATCCGTTTGCCTTGTTGCGATGGCGGCGATTCCGGCTTGCCCGCCACGTCGAGCAGTTCCAAAACCCGCTTCAGCACGCGATGGCCTTCTTCAATGTGGGCCAATTCCCGGCCGCGAAATACCACCGACACAATCACTTTATCCTTGTGAGCCAAAAAGCCCTTGGCCTGATTGACCTTGGTTTCAATGTCGTGGTCGCCGGTTTTTGGCCGCACGCGAATTTCTTTGATCTTCGTGTGGTGCGAGTGCTGCTTGTGCGCCTTTTTCTTTTGCGAATACTTAAATTTGCCGAAATCCATGATTCGGCAGACGGGTGGCTTTTCCGTAGGCGCCACTTCCACTAGGTCCATATCTTGTTCCCGCGCCAGGCTCATAGCCTGTTCGGTCGCGATGACGCCGAATTGATGTCCGTCGGCTCCAATCACCCGCACTTGCGGAACGCGAATTTGCTCATTGATGCGATTTTGCTTCTCGATGGCTAGCGTCCTCCTCGACAACGTTTAGGGTAAGAGTGCAAACCGGCTGCCGTTGCCACGGCCACCGAATGCACGGAAGGTTGAGTATGGCGGTTCAGTGGCTGCCAAGTCAACTAGGCCAAGTATACAACAATAATCGGCTTGCCAACGCCAGAGCAAATTCCACCCCCTATTAGCCGGCTGTCCGTGGAGCTTGCGATTCCGCCACTTCCTGTTCAACCGCTCGTTCCGCTGGCAGCGGTGCGCTAGCTGCGGCCGAGTCTAGCCGTCCGTACCTGCGCAATTGGGGGAACAGCCAGGCCACAATCGCGACGACCGCCAAGGTGCCCATGCCGCCGCTAACGGCAGAAATGGTCGGCGAAAATAGCTGTGCCACCGTGCCCGATTCAATGTCGCCCACCTCGTTGGAGATGGAAATAAACATTCCATTAATTGCCGACACGCGTCCGCGCATTTCGTCGGGCGTCAGCAATTGAATCAGCGATTGCCGCACCACCACGCTAATGTTATCCATGGCCCCTGTCATGAAAAGCATGGCCACCGAGAGCGGAAACCAGCGGGAGAAGCCAAACACAATGGTCGCCAAACCAAATCCGATGACGGCCCATATCAGCGATTTGCCGGCATGTCGCATCGGTTTGCGATGCGAGAGTACGAACGACATGCCAATCGCTCCTACGGCCGGCGCCGCCTGCATCACACCGAATCCCGCTGCCCCCACCTTCAAAATATCCTTGGCATAAATCGGCAACAGCGCCACAGCCGCTCCGAACAGCACGCCAAACATATCCAAGGTGCTGGCCGCCAGAATCACCTTGTTGTGCCAGATGAATCGCGCTCCGGCCGATAAATTCTTGGCCGTAAACGGTTGGGGGACCCGCACCCTGGAGCGATATCGAACTTGTGAAAGAATTCCGCAAAAGCAAAGTGCAAAACTGGCGTCGCACACAAATACCGCGGCAGTGGAGTGAAAGGCCGCAATCATGGCCCCCGCCGCCGCCGGCCCTAGCACCGAAGCCAATTGAAAGGCGGCTGCGTTCCACGTCACAGCATTTGGAAAATCGCGCCGCCGCACCAACAGCGGCATCAGCGAAGCTTTTGCTGGCTGCTGGAAAGCCCGCGCCAGGCCGGCCAGAAACAGGCAAGCGTACGTAATGGCAATCGGCGCTTGCAGCGCGGATACCAGAGCCAACCCAATCGACCCGGCGGAAATGGCCAACAGCGCCGTCATCACAATCTTGCGGCGATCAAACCGATCGGCCACATGCCCGGCAAAAACCGCCAACCCCAGCACCGGCAGCACTTGCACCAGGCCGACCAAGGCCAGTGAAAATGGTTGACCGGTGCGACCGTAAACTTCCCACGCCACGGCCGCCGATTGCATCTGCAAACCGAGGATCGACAAAAAATTCCCGGACATGTACCGCCGAAACGCCGGCACGCGCAAAGCGGCATACGGATCGTGCAGGCCAGGGGTTGAAGAATCAGGCGCGGGAAAAAAGGCGGGATTCGAATCTTCAGCGCCGGGATCGTGTTTCATCTGGCAGTTGCTTCCAACTCGTGCTGCGACGGTCTAAATCTGTTTGCGATGCTTTCGCGGAACTGCAATTAGCATACCTTGCCAGACATTCTGTAGCCCGGGAGGTTCAGTAACGCAATTCTAGTCGGCATACAACGCTTCAATCTGCGGCGCAAAATGTTGATGTACCACACTACGCCGCAACTTCAATGTCGGCGTGAGTTCTTCTTCCTCAATCGTAAAGCCGCGCGGCAGCAGTGCAAACCTCTGAATTTGTTCCTCCGCGGACACCGCAGCCAGACGCGCGTTGATCCGCTGGCGATATAAATCCAGCACCGCCGGGTGCGCCAGCGCCTCGGCTGCCGACCGCACGGGAATTTGCCGCAAGATAATTTCCCCCCGCAACGTTTCGGGATTCGGTACAATCAGCGCTGTTAAATACTTTCGTCCCTCGCCGATCACTACGACTTGTAAAATCAGCGGCTCTTCAGCGAGCAGGCTTTCCAAAAACACAGGAGCAATATTTTTGCCGCCAGCAGTGACAATCAGTTCCTTTTTTCGGCCAGTGATTTGCAGATATCCATTGGCATCGAGCTGGCCTAAATCTCCCGTATACAGCCAGCCCTCGCGGATGGCCATTTCTGTTTCTGCCGGCTGTCGCCAATAACCCAGCATCACATGCGGGCCGCGTGTCAGAATCTCGCCATCGTCCGCAATTTTCACTTCCACGCCCTCGATCGCGCGCCCAACCGTTCCAATTTTGTTGTGGTCCGGCGTGGCAGTGGTAATGACCGGCGACGATTCAGTTAAACCGTAACCTTGCACCAGCGGCATCCCCTGTTGCCAAAAAAACTCCGCTACATGGTTGGGCAGAGCCGCGCCGCCGGAGCAACACGCTCGGACTTCGCCCCCCAACAGTAGCTGCAGATGCGTTTGGCCGCCGGGCGCGATCGGCCCCAGTTTGTTGGCCTCGGTAAGTCGTCGGTAGATTCGCTCATAGAAATAAGGCACGCCGTTGACAAGCGTCGGTTTGACGGCGGCGCAACCAGGGATGATTTGCTCACGATCTTCGATCACTGCCAACCGCGAGCCGCGCACCAGCCACGTGTACAAATCGCAGGTGCGTGCAAAAATG
>DASXPQ010000501.1:0-3296 GCA_036493575.1 Pirellulales bacterium | reverse complement strand
CAACCCAGCAGCGAATCGCAACCAATGGCATCGCATACTTGCTCTGCCAGCTGGGCCAAGTTTTCAACGTGATGTGGCGACACAAACACCATCGCCAAATCGGGCTGCTTGCCCAATTGCGCCATTGCCGTGTCACAAACTTCTTCCACTGCGGCTGTCGTTTCAGCTCGCGTTGAAAGCGCTGCTGCGAAACGCGCAGCTTCTCTTTGCCCCGATAGCGTCATGGCTCCCCCTTCGCCCAATAATCTGGACGAAACACGAACTAACCAATCTCAAAAATTGCTTCCACCTCCACCGCCATGTTTCCTGGCAAGGCAGTGGCGCCCACAGCGCTGCGCGCGCCCACCCCAGCATCCCGCCCAAACACCTCAGCCATCAGTTCACTAAAGCCATTCAGCACGGCCGGCTGCTGATAAAACTCCGGCGTGCAGTTCACCAGGCCAAATGTTTTCACAATCTGCTTCACACGATCCAGGCTCCCCAATGCCTCACGCAGCGTGGCCAAAATCGCTAGCCCAGTTTGACGAGCCGCAGCTTGCCCTGCTGTCAAATCTAAATCCGCCCCAACCCGTCCCGTAATCAGCGACTTATCAGCTTTCAGCGGACCATGTCCCGACAAATACGCCCAGTTGCCGGCAATCACCACTGGTTTATACAGCCCCACCGGCTTCGGTGCCGGCGGCAACAGAAGCTTCAGCTCCGCCAATCTTTCTTCTGCGCTCATAGGTCTCTTGAAAATTTGGCCACAAGGATTGCCAAGCAACGACGCCGTATTTGCAGTTCATTCATTCCGATTAACGACCACCATATCCCCTCGTGCCGCTTCTGAATAGGTGCGGACCCACACGCCTTTCCGTATACTGATCTTCCCTCCGGTTGATCGCTAACTGTTGAATCGTTGTTGATTCTTAATTTCAATTCGCGGCTTACCCAATGTCCTCCTCCCAACTTGGATATTCGAACCTCGGTCTGGGCGTCGGCCTCCGCAGCACACACTTTTCACACATCTTAGAGCACTGGCCCGCCGTCGATTGGTTCGAAGTCATTTCCGAAAACTTCCTCGACTCCGCCGGTCGTCCTCGCTACGTCCTGGAGCAAATTGCCGAGCGCTATCCTGTCGTCATGCACGGCGTGTCACTGTCGATCGGCAGCACCGATCCTCTGAATTTCGCATACCTCGCCAAACTCAAGCGCCTCGCCCGCGAGGTAAATGCCCGCTGGATTTCCGATCACCTCTGTTGGACCGGCGTCGTGGGCATCAACACCCACGATCTGCTTCCCGTCCCATTCAATGAAAAAACCCTGCGCCACGTCGTAAGCAGGGTCCGCACCGTCCAAGATTTCTTGGAGCGTCCGCTGGTTTTGGAAAACCCCAGCAGCTATGTCACCTTCGCCGCCTCCACCATGCCCGAATGGGAATTCCTCTCCCGCGTATCAGAACAAACGGGTTGCGGCCTGCTGCTCGACGTTAACAACGTCTACGTATCCAGCGTCAATCACGATTTTGACCCCGTCGAATATATCTCTAACCTGCCGCATCACCGCATCGTGCAAATGCACTTGGCCGGACACACCCCCTGCCGTACCCACCTCATCGATACGCACGACAATCACGTCACCAACCCAGTCTGGGAACTCTACCGCCTGGCCCATCAAAAAACCGGCGGCGTATCATCGCTCCTGGAATGGGACGCCAAAATTCCGCCGTTCCCTATCGTTCATGCCGAAGTGCTCAAAGCCCGCCAATACATGGCCGCCGAACTGCAACCACTGAACGTTTCCGCACCGCAATCACTGCCGCTGGAAAATCACTCATCCGCCACGCCGCCGCACCCAGCAACCCTCGTTTTTGCTGAAGTGGAATGACCCCAGCAATTCGCACATCATGAAAAACCAATCGCTCGACAACCTGCAGCGCTGGATGCAATCCGTCATCACCCACCCTGGCGGTGTCGAAGCCGGATTAGCCACCCCCGCAGCACGTGCTCACTTGGAAATGATGCCCGCCGACATAGAGCAAGTCATCGAGCCCTCGCATTCGCAGTCCAGCATCGAGCGCCTCTCAATCTACGCCGGCGCTTATTACACCCGCCTTATCGAATGCCTGCAGGCCGAATTCCCCGTTTTCCGCCAAACCGTCGGGGACGACGCCTTCGCTGATTTCGCCATCGACTATCTCCAGCGTTACCCATCGCAAAGTTACACACTCGCCAAGCTAGGCGAACATTTCGTCGCGTACTTACGCGAAACTAAGCCGGCACAGCCAGGCGCAGCAAACTGGGCCGATTTCTTGATCGACCTGGCACGTTTGGAGCAAACGATCAGCGAAGTCTTCGACGGCCCCGGAATCGAAGCGCGATCGCCCCTACCAGACAGCAACGTGCCGACAATGAATGCGGACCAATTCCCACAAGCCCGCCTGACAACCGTTCCCTGTCTTCGTTTGCTCGCCCTGCGGTTTTCACTACACGATTATTACACCGCAATCAGGGCAAACAAAGAAGTCAGCCTCCCGCAACCAAAAGATTCTTGGCTGGCTATCACCCGTCGCGATTACATCGTGCGGCGTTACCAACTGAGCCATCCGCAGTTTGTACTGCTTGACGCCTTGCAACATGGCCAAACCATCGGCGACGCCATCACCTGCGCCGCCGCCATCTATCCCGGCCAGCTCGACCAGCTCGCCGCCGACCTGCAACAGTGGTTCCACATTTGGACCGCCGCCCCAATGTTCGAAAAACCGTTTCCCGTCTAGTCACCAGCCACGAGTCACTCAGACCCACAGCCTCACTTCAACACATCAAACAAATTACTCCGCCCGTCGGTCCACAAAACCGGCTTTTTCTTCGGCCCGAGTGGCGTGCGCTCTTCCGCAGGCGGTTCCGCATACGCCTCCAACTCTTTCAATAGCGCCGGGTTTCGCGACAGAATCATCCACTCGGAACTGTACGCCCCGTCCGAGCCCGCGTCATTTTTAATCAGCACATGCCCCAACTTGAACCGCTCCGCCAGCCCCAGCACCACCGGTTCCAAATCGACATACCGATTCGTAATGTGGACAGCAATTGCCCCTTCTTCATCGCCATTAGCTTCTTTGGCTAGCTGCTCCACATTGGTCGCAAAAGCCTCTTCAGTCAGCAAATGCACCGGAATCGCGTCACCGCTGAAGGCATCCAGCACCAGCACATGAAAATGCTGCGGCTGATGGCTTTGCAATTCCCGCTCAAGTGTCAGCCGCGCGTCCCCCAGCTCAATTTCATATTTCCCTCCGCGCTCCTTGCAATCCTTCAAGTAAG
>DASXPQ010000500.1:0-5947 GCA_036493575.1 Pirellulales bacterium | reverse complement strand
ACGTACCAAAGTGGCCACCGAATCCAAGGAAACCAATGAGCCGGTCTCGCCCCGCCCTGGTCCTGGCATCGGCCCCGGTCGGCCAACTGGCCCCGGCGGATCTAAAGGCGGCGCCAAAGGCCCCGGCGGCGCATCCAAAGGACCCAAGGGCAGGGAGTAGTTAATCGCTGCATTTTGCTAGCAGCTACACTGCATTTTCCTGTCTATTGCTCTAGTTGGCCTTGACCGCTTTTTGTCAGGCCGGTATTTATCCCGCCCTCGTCTGCCATTTCCGGGTACGGCGGAAACGCTGTGGCCATGGGAATGCTCCGCTTAGCGCATTGGTGCTTAGCGTGGAACGAAAACTCGCGACGTTGGCCAATTATTTCCAAGTTGCCCCCGTCGCGCCACTCGCTCCAACCGCATTCTCGGCTAGTCGCCGGAACCAGTGGAAAGTTTGTGCCTATTCGGGCGAGTGGGGAATCGATCATGGAGGATCGTGTGCTAAAGACCACGACCAAATTTATTGCCGGCGTGGCTATGGTGGTCGGCTTGTCGCCCCAGTGCGGCACAGCGGGCGTCCAAACGGCTTTACCGTTCCTGTTAAGTGCTGCCAGCCTGGGTGATGACGGTCGCTCCGCCATCGCGCAAGCCGATGCCCTGCTGCGCGAAGCGCGCGCCGCTATGGCCGAAGGCAAATACGAAATTGCCGATTCGAAAATCGCACAGGCAGAAAGTTTACAGCCCAAGTATCCATTTTTACACATTGGCGATACGCCCAAGAAGGCGCGCGGAGACTTCGACAGGCTCCTGGCTGAAAAGTCCGGTGGCGTTAATCACAAATCGCAGCGGTCCCTCGGAAAAACACAAAATACCGCCCCGACCGATCCTTTCCTCGCTGGTCAGCCGGCCGCAAATCCTGACAACGGCAGCGCAAAACCCGCGGGCACAACCGCCGCCGCAAAATCCGAAAATACTAATAGCACGGGTAACGAACCCGGCGCTTCGGCTGGCGGGAGCACAGGCTCCACTCCCATCGCCAAGTTGCGTATGCCCGGAGTTTCCGGCGCAGCAGCTCCCTCCGACAATCCTGCGGGCCTGACGGCTTCCAACCCGGCCATCAATGCCAAATCAAATTCCAGGGATGCAAACCCTTGGGAAATTGAGGGTGCGGCCAGGTCTTCAACTCCGACGAAGTCCGATCAGCAGGTGGCGCGCACGGCCCCGCGTCCGGAAGACCAAAACGTCAAAAATCAAAACGCCGCACGCGCCCAAAGCGATGCGCTGCTGTTGGAATCGCGGCGTTTGCTGGCCCATGGCGATGTGCGCAATGCCCAAATCAAAGCACAGCAAGTTCGAGGTTTAGCGCTCAGCTATGGCGCTCTGGACGACAGTCCGGCAAAAATCGAAGCGCTCATCCAGAAAACAAGCCAACTGCCGGCCAATGTTGTAGCCAACGATTCCGAAGCCGTCCGCCGCCTCCGCGCCGAAGTGCTTACCGAGCAGGCCGAAGGTTTGCTGCGTTGGCGCGAATACGACGAAGCCGCCCGTCTGGCTGGCGAAGTCCAACAACTCGATCTTCATTACGGACCGCTGGATCCCAAGCCTCAACAAATACTGGATCGCATTGCCGCCGCCAAACGGGCAACCGGCGCTCCCGATGCAGCGGCGCAGCTTGCAGGAGCCGCGCCAGCCGCTTTGCCGCTCAATTCGGCTGTAAAGCCAATTGAATCGGCCGTCGTTTCGAACAAACAGCGCGCTTCCGAAATGGCCCAACAAGCACGCGCAGCCATGGCCCAAGGCGATTGGGTCACCGCCGAGCAAATCGCACGACAAGCAGAATCGCTGGCCCCCGATACCGCGTTTTCACCCACCGAAGATCGTCCGACACTGGTTCTGCTCGATATCGAGCGTGTAAAGCGGGGCAAAGGCCCCTTGGCCGCAGGCACGGTTCGTCCGGCCCCAAGCGGCATCGTCCAAGCCAGTGCCGTTAGTCCCATTCAGCCTGAAACCTCGCCGTCCCGCAGCGACAACCGCTATCCCGATGTGCAAGCCTTATACGATCCGGCTACCGATTCCACGCGTAACGTGCCGGCCAACAATCCATCCTCTTTGCCAGACCGTTCCCAATTGGGCAAGGCTGTGCCGCAGGTGCCCGCCTTGGGAGCGTCCAATTTTGCACCTCCCATGGGCAACATGGAACCGACGCCGGAAAACGGCACCGGCGAGGGGTTGCGCTGGTATCGCGCCGGCGTGGAGGCAGTCGCCAAGCTCCGAATGGACGAAGCTCTGCAAGCGTTTCGTCGCTCGTATGCCTTCCAAACAGAACTTGATCCGGCAACCCGGCAACAGTTGTACGAACATTTGAAAATTCTCGGCGAAGCAGTCGAACCGCTGCCAAACGCCGAAGGTAATCCGATCGATGCTGTCCCAACAGACCCAAAATCGTCCGGCCCTGCTCCTGCATCTGCCGCACCGTCGGGTTCCGGAGCAAAATCGAACGTGCCGATGCTGCCAGTCGTTACCACCGCAGTGCCCACGCCAGAATCGGCCTCCTCGTTCCCAAGCCTCGCGGCCACAGCTCCGGCCAGCATCGGTTCCGCCACGCCAGCCTCGGCCACCAGTCCCATCATTGGCACGCCGCCCGCTCCGTTAGAAACACCGAGTGTTTCCAGTGCGACTCTTTCTCGGCAAGTGGCGGCGGAAGTAACCAGACAGCAAAACTTAGCTCGCGACATGCGTGAAAAGCAGCCCAAGCAAGCCTTGGAACTGCTCAAGCGCACTCGACAAATGGTTGCCTCGGTTGCCGGCATCGATCCGCCTGCGCGCGAACAATTGCTGCGGCGATTGGATATGACCATTGCCGATCTGCAACAGTACGTCGCCGCCAACGCACCGGAAATTGAGCAAGAGGAAAAAAATCGACAGGTCCAGCAAGATGTCGACCGCACCCGTAAGGAAAAAGTCGAAACCGACGAAAAAATATCCGCGTTGGTTAAAGACTTCAATCGCATGCTGGACGAACAGCGCTATGCCGAAGCCCAAGTATTGGCCAAGCGCGCCACCGAGCTCGATCCGAACAATCCGGTCGTCGTCCAATTGAACGTCATGGCCAAAACGGTTTCCCGCGTCGCGCAGAATCAGCATGTCCAGGATCAACAAGAAAAAGGATTCTGGGACACCATGGAGAAAGTCGACGAGGCCGCCGTTCCGTTCGCCGGCGAATATCAAATGCCCGAGGCGAAAAAATGGGCCGACATCAGCAAAAGCAAATTCCGCCAACAACGCGAAGGCCAGTTGCACCGCTCCGCGAAAGAGCAGGAAATCGAACAACGACTTTCCACGCCGGTGGCGTTGAAATTCGAAAAACGGCCGCTGGCAGAAGTGATTGAATACTTGGGCAAGATTGCGCAAGTGCCAACCTACCTCGATCCGCAAGGCTTGCAGGCTGAGGGCGTCGGCAGCGATACGCCCATTAGCATCGATTTAAGTCAGGATATTTCGCTCAAAAGCGCGCTCAAGCTCATTTTAGAGCCGCTACGACTGACCTTCGTCATCAAGGACGAAGTCCTGAAAGTCACCAGCGAAGACGTCAAGCGCGGACAACTGTACACCGTCATGTATCCGGTCGGCGACCTGGTCATTCGCATTCCCAATTTCGCACCCACCGGGCAGGAAGGCATCAACGGCGCCTTCCGCGAGGCCATGGCGCGCATGGGTTGGGGCGGCGCGGCCGGCGGCAGCTTTGGCGCCTCCGCTCCTATGTTGGCCGTCAACGAACCAGCAGGCAATTCCAACATCAATCCTGCAGTGCTCGCGCAAATGCGCAACTCAGGCGTTCCTATTCCCGTCAGCGGCAGCGGTGCGACGCAGTCCGGCTCTCCGCAATCGATTCCTTTTGGGCCCGGTGGCATGAAAGGCGGTTCGCAAGCCGACTTCGATACGCTGATCGACCTTATTACCTCCACCATTTCGCCGCAAACCTGGTCCGAAATGGGCGGTCCTGGCACCATTCAAGGCTTCGACACCAACTTGAGTTTGGTCGTCAGCCAAACGCAGGAAGTACACGAGCAAATTGCCGATTTGCTGCAGCAGTTGCGCAAGTTGCAAGACTTGCAGGTCACGATCGAAGTGCGGTTCATCACCCTGGTGGACGACTTCTTCGAACGAATTGGTGTCGACTTCCAATTCAACCTGCCGGTGAATGCTCCCGGCGTGCCTAGTCCGCCGCCGATTGTTGGACCGCCGCCTTCGTATGGGCCGCTCAATCCTAGTGCAGTCATCGGTATAGACTCCACTGGTCTGCAGACTCCGCTCAAAGACTTGCAGTACCGCTACAGCAGTTCATTTACCGGGGCGATACCTCAATTTGGCGCGCCGGGCGGAGTTTTCTCCCCCACCGATGCGGCCACTTTTGGTTTTGCCATTTTGAGCGACATTCAGGCCTTCTTCTTGGTGCAAGCCGCCCAGGGCGATAGCCGCTCCAACGTGCTGCAGGCGCCCAAGGTCACGCTCTATAACGGTCAACAAGCAACCGTCAGCGATACCACGCAGGAGCCCTTCGTGGTCAGCGTTATTCCTGTGGTGGGCGATTTTGCCGCCGCTCAGCAGCCGGTCATCGTGGTGCTGTCTGAAGGCACTTCGCTCACAGTGCAGGCGGTGGTTTCCAACGATCGTCGCTTTGTGAGACTGACGGTGGTGCCGTTCTTCAGCAACATCGGCCAGGTGAACACCTTCACGTTTACTGGCTCCAGTTCGTCGACCTCAAAATCGTCCGAATCGAGCAACCAAACCGACCAAAGCAAATCGAACAGCAACGAAAGCGACTCAGCGAATACTTCCACCACGGTGCAATTGCCGCAGTTCTCGTTTGTCACCGTCACTACCACCGTGAACGTGCCAGACGGCGGCACCGTGTTGCTCGGCGGCATCAAACGCTTGAGTGAAGGACGCGCCGAGCAAGGCGTGCCTGTGCTTAGCAAGCTGCCGTATGTCAATCGCTTGTTCCGCAACACCGGCATCGGCCGCTCGACCGTGAGCTTAATGATGATGGTAACGCCCCGAATCATTATCCAAGAGGAAGAAGAAGACAACTTGCTCGGCAATACCGCTCCATAACAACGGTAAACGCCGAGTTCAGCACCGAGATTTCTAAGCGAATTCGATTTCTCGCTGCACAATATTCCCCCCGAGCCGCCGGTAGTCGCGACCGATATGCGATTGCCGGCGGTTTTTTTTGCGCCCTGGGCGTGAGGCGAAGTTGATCATTACAATGGCCGCGGATTTGAGCGTGATGTAAACGTGGCTTTGTAGCGGGCAGTTCTTTGTCGTGAGGATTATCATGTCGCCGAAAGTTTGGCTCGTTTGCGGCGCCCTGTCCGGAGCATTAGGCGTGGGATTGGGCGCATATCATGCGCATGGTTTGGAGAAATTGCTGGCGCAGCGCACGCTGCCAGCCGACGAGCTGTCGCGCCAGATGAACAACTTTGACGTCGGTGTGCGGTATGAGATTTATCATGCCTTGGCACTGATTTCGGTGGGATTGCTGGCACTACGTGCGCGGTCGACTTGGTTCAATGTTGCGGGAGGCCTATTCTTGGCGGGAACGGTATTATTTTGCGGTTGCTTGTATATTCCTGCGTTGACCGCCAGCAAGCTTCCTTGGTTCCTGGTTCCCAGCGGCGGGTTGGCATTGATCGTGGGTTGGGTGCTGGTGGCTCTTGGCGCGCTGATGGTTCGGACAGGTGAATGAAATCGGCGCGCAGAAGTGCATTGGGGAACTCTTGTAAAAAGTTTCCGGTGTCGTCGGCCCCGAGGGGTCGTGCGTTTTTTGGTGTTTGTTGCCGATCGGCGGGCGGAATACCTAACCGCTTCCATTAAAGCATCGTTGCTGCCGATCGACCTGTCACGACCCCAGCGCTCGTGTTCCCATCGCAACGGTCCCATGCACGGGCGGATTGCGAGGATA
>DASXPQ010000499.1:0-9219 GCA_036493575.1 Pirellulales bacterium | reverse complement strand
CGTAGGGGCATTCGGCATGGCGGGCAGTGGCACCAGTGGCGATAGAGGAACCGTGGGTGCAGAGGGTAGGGCGGCTGCACCGCTGGCCGGTGGAATCGCCACTTGTGATGGAATTCGCAGCTCCGCGCCGATGGGCAGCACGTCGGGATTGCGAAGCACGTCGCGATTGTATTGAAATAATTCCCAATACCGATCGGCACGACCCAGGTAGTGTTGAGCGAGGCTTTGCAAAGTGTCGCCATCGATAATGATGTGCTTTTGTTCCGGTGCATTCATATCTACCAGCGGACCAGTACGAGCAGCATTGCTGCCGCTTGCTTCGTCGACGCCCGCCAGATGTTCTGCGCCGCTGGTTCCCCCGGCTGCCGAGCCTGGCGCTGCCTCGATGTGACCATCGAAAGCGGTAACGTCCGGTGAGGTGGGGCGCACTTGCGGCGTGACCTGCGCCGGGCCGTTGCCCGCTGTCGCTGTACCCGAATCGGAATTCTCGACTGATCCAGAGTGAGATTTAATGATCTCGTTTTTGCGAAACTGCAGTGCCACGGCAACGCCAATTGCCATCACGACAACGGCCAATAAAAGTTTTTTGCGACGTTCCACGATGCTTATCTCGATTACATGAATGGACGAGGCGTCAGAGCTACCCGTTGCCGAACCACTGGTTCGTACTCTCGTGAAACAGCATGGCAAGCCGACGAGGTAGAACCCCTCATCATCGATATCGGAATGCCGCCGCTTCAGAGTGCGCGGATAGGCGGACAAAAGGAGGGTAAAGCACCGATGAAACACAGTGCTGCGACGCTACAGATGTGTCAGACCGCAAAGTTTCGCGCGCTGCGGTCCGATTCCACGGCAGGCCCTGGATAGCGGCGTGTAACAATACGGTCGAATTAATGGGTTCCGGTGGCCCCGACAACGTTGACAGCCGTCTTTCGCGGCATCTTGGCAGTAGCAGTTGGCCGTTTGAACCACAGCAAAATTGGAGCGGCAATAAAAACGGAGCTGTACGTGCCTGTCAGCACGCCAATCATCATGGCAAATGCAAACGCATGCACACCTTCGCCGCCAAAGAAATACAAAATGAACGTCACCAAAAACACCGTTCCGGACGTCAAAATAGTCCGCGACAGCGTTTGGTTCACCGCCTGGTTGATCATGGCGGCGTTCAAGTCAGGACTCTTCCCGCGGATTTCGCGAATTCGGTCGAACACCACAATCGTGTCGTTAATCGAATAGCCGACAATCGTGAGCAGTGCGGCTACTACTTCCAAACTAATCTTAAACGGATCGACCTGCAAAAATCCGAGCGGCCCGGCCAGCCAGTAGCTCAGCGCCAGCGCGCCCACCGCGATAAACACATCGTGAATTAGCGCCACGATGGCCGCCATGCCGAAAATCAGATTCTGGAAACGAATCCAAATGTACGCCGCCACCAAAATGTTACTCACCCCCAGCGCGTAATAGGCCGTGGTTTCCGTGTCGCCGGCCACCTTGCCGCCAATGTTGTTCGCGGAAGGGAATACCGGCGTGTCGGCTAATTCCTGCTGCACGGTGCTCAGCAGCTTTTCCGTTTGTTCGTGCGGCAACGATACCCGAACATCCCAATTTTTTACGGTAATGCTGCTGCCGGGCGTGTATTCCGGATCCGGACTCGATAAATCGAACACCGTCTCGGGCAATCCAGCGGCTCGACGCCCTTCGATCAGAATGGTTTCCAGCGAAGTGTAGTTAATGCCATCCGGAAAACGCAATTTTGCGAGCGTGCCAGCCTCGGCGGCAGCCGCAGATTTATCGGCGCTGGATTTTTCTGCGGCCGCTTTTTCAGCTGCCGTTTTTTGAGCGTTACTCTTAGCCGCAGCGTCTTTAGCGGCAGTATCCTTTCCGCTGCCATCTTTCGCGCCGGCAGCCTTTGCAGCGGTATCTTTGCTGCCACTTTCCGGTTTTGTTTCGGGCAGGGCCGTTTCGGCGCCTTCTGGAGATGCGGCGGCGACCGAAGCGATTTCCATCGAATACATTTTTAGCTGTCCGGCGAAAACCGTTTTCAGCTTATCTTTCAGTGCTTTAATCGCCTCGGTATTCGCTTTTTCATCGCCGGTTTTCGTTTCGCCTTGAAACGAGGTATCGATATTAAAATGCGTGTCGTGCTCCGCCGGATCGTTACTAGCCACCGCGCTGACCGAGACATCGGGCAGCTTGGCTTCGGTGACTTTTTCACGCACGAGCTTGATTTCGGTTGGTTTGTTGAACACCACTTGCACGGCGGTGCCGCCGGTGAAATCGATGCCGAACAAGCCCGCCCCGCCGAACCAGCCAGCCTCGCGGGCCACGGCGGCTCCCATGCCAACTACGATGGTAGTCACCGAGATCGCCATCCACCGCGGCATCCATTTGACAAAATCGAAATTGGTTTTGCCGAAAATGTGCATCATCTTCAATTGCTTGATCCAATGCTGCCGTTCGGCAATATCGAAAATAATGCGGGAACAGTACACCGCGGTGAATAAGTTCAAAAGCAAACCAAGTACCAGCGTTGTGGCGAAGCCGCGCAATTGATCGGTGCCGATCGCAAATAGCACAATGCCCGTGATCAGCGTGGTGCAGTGCGAGTCGATAATCGTGGCCATAGCCCGGCCAAACCCGTTGCGAATGGCCATCCGCAGCGCAGCACCGCGTTCTTGCTCTTCGCGCATGCGCTCGTAAATCAGCACGTTCGCATCGACCGCCATGCCCACGCTCAATACCAGACCAGCCAACCCTGCGAGCGTCAGGTGAGCTTTAATCAGAATCATTACCGCCATGATCAGGACCAAATTCATCAACACCGCTAGGTTGGCGACGACGCCGCAAAAGCGGTAATAAATTTGCATGAAAATCAGAACGGCGATGGTCGCAATGCCCATCGACCAGGCGCCGGCTCGAATGGTGTCCGTACCCAGCTGCGCGCTGGCGGAATACTCGGCGATCGGAATTTTGCTGAGTGCCGCGGGCAAGCTGCCGGCGTTGAGAATATCGACCAGGAATTGCACTTTATCCTGGGTGAAGCTGCCGGAGATCTGCCCTTGGTTACTGATTCGCCCTTGAATGTAGGGCGCGGACATCAGTTTGCCATCGAGCACAATGCCTAATTGATACTTGAGGCTGCTATTAGGATCGGGCAGATGTGAGCCCGTCAAATCGCCAAACAGTCCCGCCCCTTCTGAATTGACGGTAAACGATACCATTGGCTGACCGTTTTGCGGGTCGTTCGCCGGAGAGGCGCGAGATAAAAAATGTCCGTCTACATCTCCGGGACCCACAATGACCAACCGTTCCCACTCTCCTTTTTTGTTTTGCCGAACGACCGTGGGCGGTTCGCGCTGAATATCTGGAAACTCGGTTGGTTCAACCGTCACCCATTGCGAGACGAGTTCGTCGTGCCCTTCGGCATTCGGCATTTTCACATCGTGCCCGGTCGTTTGATCGGCTAATTCGATGAACTTACGGTGTTTGGGCGCGGCAGGATTTGCCAAAATCCGAAACTGCATGGCGCCGGCGGTGCTGATTTTATCTTTAATCAAATCGACTTCGGCCGGTTCCGCCTGTGGAATGATTACTTCCACGCGGTCGGTTCCCATGCGGCGCACTGTAACTTCCTTCTGTCCGCCGGGATTGACGCGTTTGCTAATCGATGAGGTCAAACGGTCCATGTCGACAGCGCGCGTATTGCGCACGCCGTACACCAGCACTTGCTGGCCACCGCGAATGGGCCGCGCCTCGACCAGCAATTCCGCATCCGACAACCGAACTTTTGAGAGCTGCTGTTCGACTTTCGCCGTCTCCGCCGGATCGACTCCCGGCAATGCCACTTCCACCTGGCCTAAATCGTCGTTCGACGTGACCGTGGCACTGAGTCCGTTATCTTCCAACTCCTTACGGACTTGGTCCACGACGCCAGGCAAATTAACGGAAGTCGTTTTCGATTGATCGACCTCATACACCAAAATCACCCCGCCGCTCAAATCGATACCCAATCGCGGCGGCCACCCGACCAGGCAAATCACGATTCCGGCAGTTAGCGAAAACAACAGCAAGCCAATTCGCCAGGCATAATCGTTCATTCGCAGCTTCTTAGCCCACCACTGGCCGACCAAAAATGGCAAAACGATCACCGCCAGCGCGACGATAAAGCCAAACCATGGTTCTTGATACCACGGCGCTGCCGGTCCCAGCGGCGCGGCGGGCGCCGCCGGCATTTGGCTGGCCGCCTGGGCTAACAAGGGCGTAATGGAAAAAAACGACGACATGCGACAATCAAATCCTGGTAAAGTGTGTGTGGTTTCTGCCTACCGCCACTGCGTTTTCACTTCGCGTCAGTCTCCGCTTCCTCGACCAGCACTCGCGCGATGGAGCTGAAAGTAACATCTAACTTTGTATTGTTGGCTTCATCAACTTTAAGGGTCACGCGATCGTCTTCGCGCTGTACATTAGCCACCACGCCATAAATGCCGCCGATGGTAACCACCCGATCGTTCTTTTTAAGCGATTCCAGTAGTGACTTATGGTCGGACTGCTTCCGCCGCTCTGGTCGCATGATCAGGAAATAAAACAGCCCGAAAATCAGCACCAAGGGAAACAGCATTGGCAAAAGACCCGCGGGTCCATTGGGTGGTGCTGCCCCGCCACCTGGTGCGGCATCCTCCGCCAGTAGCAAAATCGAGTTAAAAATCCCGGCCGTCACAGGCTTCCCCCATCAGGGTTTTTAATAGTAATCGCCCATGTTTTCCGGGCGCTTTGCGTATCTTAAACTCTTGCGCCCCATAGGGGAAGGGCAGCGACCAAAGACCAATCATTGCCCCATTGTAGAAGCAAATTTGAGCCGTCAGCGTGCCGCCCTATGACCTAGGATTCATTAATGGCCAAGCAAAAGCCTTTTACGTCATTACACGCTGAGTATCTGTCCGAATCTGCGCCAAAGCGGAAACTATTCACCCCCGCGCAGCGCCGGATGCTGATTGATGTTGCGCGCCATTTCGCAACCGTGACGGGCGTCTTTCTAATCGCGATGGTCCTCATCGCTTGGCGCCATGGCACTCTAAATGTCGTTAGCATAGTACGAGAATCACTGCTCAATGTCGAAACCGCCTTGCGCGAATGGTTCAACTGTTTACGCAATCGATGATGTGACGTAGAACGCGCGGTGTCACACTCCTGGTCATTATTTCTCAATGGATTCCGCAGCCTTGCCCCAACCCGCTATTTTCGCAGCTTTAAATTCCACAAAGCGGTTTTCGACAATCGCCTGCCGAGCTTCTGCCAATAGTCGCTGATAGTATGTCAGATTATGTGCCGTGAGCAGCACGGGCCCGAGCATTTCGTCAGCCATGAATAGGTGCCGCAAATATCCTCGGCTGCGGCGACAGGCCGGGCACGGACAGCCTTCCTCCACAGGCCGTGAGTCTTCGATGAATTTTTGATTTCGCAACCGCATGGTACCAGCGTCCGTAAACGCCATCGCATTGCGGCCATTACGAGTGGGCAAAACGCAATCGAACAAATCGATGCCGCGCGCAATCGCTTCCAGCAAATCTTGCGGCCGGCCCACCCCCATCAAATAGCGCGGCTTATCCTCCGGCAGTGCCGGCGCCGTTTCGTCCAACACTCGGTACATTTCCGCCGGCGGCTCGCCAACACTGAGCCCGCCTACCGCGTAACCGGGAAAATCGAATTGCGCCAGCGATTCGGTACATTCGATGCGCACTTTGGCATCCAGGCCGCCTTGAACAATGGCGAATTGCGCTTGATCGGCCCGTCGATGTGCTGCTTTGGCGCGCTCCGCCCAGCGGATGCTGCGCTGCATCGCATCGGTTAGCAGATGCTGCTCATTGGGCAGCGCCACCACGTGATCGAGCACCATTGCCACGTCGCTGCCCAGCGCCTCTTGAATTTCCACCGATCGCTCCGGCGACAGCTCCACCAGGTTGCCGTCTAAGTGCGAACGGAAGATGGCGCATTGCTCCGTGATTTTTACGTTTGCCGCCAGGCTGAACACCTGGAAGCCGCCGCTATCGGTGAGAATGGGTCCATTCCAACCCATGAACCGATGCAGGCCGCCCAGTTGCTCAACCGTTTTTTCCCCAGGCCGCAGCGACAAATGATACGTGTTGGCCAAAATCATCTGCGCCCCGGTGGCGCGAAGCATTTCGATTTCCAAACCCTTCACAGTTCCTTGCGTGCCCACCGGCATGAACACCGGCATTTCGACAGGGCCGTGCGGCGTGGTGAACGTCGACCGGCGCGCACGGCAATGTGCATCGACCGAGTGCACACGAAATGAAAACAGCGGCTCGCTCATCGTAACGGTATTATTGAGCAGCCAATCGCCGCCACGCAACCAAGGAACAGGACTCCAAGGATCAGATCGACCATTCCGGCGGCCAATATCATTCCTGGCAAACGCTGTTGAGCAAACAGGACAATTGCCGCAATTCCAAAACTAAATTTTTCCACAACCGAGGGGATAATCATCGTCCGAAATCGAATCGGATCCTGCGAGATAATCAAAAAAGCAATTTGCCAGGCAATCGCCACGCCTAAAAACCCGTAAAAGAATTCCGGATGCGTAACGGCCGGCGGATTCTGCTCGCCAATTTTGGTTTCCAAAAAATACTGGGGCACCAGCACAATCAGCCCATAGATGCCCGCAATGCGGAATAGCCAACGCGAAAAGTTCATGCGTTTATTCCGCCGTTGTCGATCGTGCAGTGCAGCCGCTCAAGAACTTCAATCGCCGCGCAACTTCAATCCCTTAAGCGCCAGCTTTTCGCGAACTTCGTTCAAGCTGGTGACACCGAAGTTTTTGCACTCCAGCATATCGTCCCCCGTGCGCCGCACTAATTCCGCAACGGTGGCAATGCCCAGGCGCACCATGCATTTGCGGGCCCGCACGGAAAGCTGCAAATCCGAAATCGGCCGGTCCAATAGCGCCTGCTCGTCGGGGGTAACGACTTCCGGCTCGTATACCGGCTCCGGAGGCGCCGCTTCCTTGGCAAACATGCCCAGTGCCAGTCCCTTGGCGTCCATCATCTCGCGGATTTCCACCAGCGACGTTTCGCCAAAGTTTTTGCTGTTGAGCAAATCGGTTTCGGTGGTGCGGGCCAAATCACCCAGAGTCATAACGCCCATCTTCTGCAGACAATTGCGGCTGCGGACCGACAGCTCGAAATCGGTCACCGGCACGCTCATCACCTGGCCTAGCCGATCTCGCTTGCGACGTTCGTCCTCGTCATAGAACATGTCGCGCGAAGCGTTCACATCTTTCATATACAGCCGGGCTCGCGGATGATTGGGATACACATCCAAAATCCGCTGATAACAACCAAGTGCTCGCTCGTATTGGTTGCGGTCTTCGTACAGTATGCCCAAGTTCAACAACGATCCGACATGCGCCGGAAATCGGGCAACCGAACGCTCGTACAAATCGATGGCTGTGTCGTCGTTGCCGTGACGATCGTTTTCCATGGCCAAACCGAACAACGCGCCGGCGTGGTGGGGATCGTTTGCCACAGCCCGTTCGTAAAGCGCAACAACTTCCGCCGGATTGCCGGAGAGCATCGAAACGGTGGATCCCCGCTGATACAAATACTCCGCCGTTTGTTCGACAGCGCCCGAAAGTTTGTCGAGCACTTCCAAGGCGCCCGGCGCATTACCCGCCATTCGCAAAACTTCCGCTCGTGACAAAGCGCAAGTGTCAGAATCGTATCCGGCCCGCGCGGCCGCTTGGTATGCTTCCACGGCCTGATCGTATTGCTCCAGGGCGGCGTGCGAGCGCGCCAAGTAGAATAGCGCCAGCGCGCCGCCATCACCTTTCTTCAACGTATCAATCGCCTGGGAATACCGACCGAGCAGGTAATAGCAAACGCCCAACCGTACCGCGGCAGCTGGGCTGCGATCTTCGCTGGCTTCCATTTCATCCACCGCTTCGCGCAGCAGGCGATAGGCCATCGAATCATCGCTCAGCGCCGTGGTCATTTGCTCCACTTCCCGCGGACCAAACGTGCCGCCGCCCAGCGCGATTTGCTTGATGTTCGTTCCTGCCACGATTCCGATGGACATTTATGCACCCCAGCGTTCAGTTTTGCGATGGAAAATCCTGCCGACCGACGAATCTAACAATTTACCAAATGCGGCCTACGCTCGGCAATGCCTACCCTCTTATTCCCGTCTGCCGCTTGGGATATGATCATTCGGTATTAAGGCCTCACATCCTTCAAGTCAGCACATACAAGGAACACCATACATGGCCCCAGAATCAAAAAAATCCACCGTTTCTCGGAAGCAATTGATCGACCTCCTGAATGAAGACTTGGCCCGAGAATATCAAGCCATCATCTCTTACGTCATTTATTCGCAGGTGCTTAAAGGCGCGGAGTACATGAATATTGCGAACGAGCTAAAGGTGCATGCAGGCGAGGAATTGGCGCATGCCCTGATTATTGCCAATCAAATTGACTACTTGGGAGGCATGCCGGTGTCGACGCCCAAACCTGTGAAAACTTCTGAGAAGGCGACCGACATGTTGCGTTTTGATCTCGACAACGAAAACCAGACCATCCGCAACTACCGAGATCGTGTCGCACAGTGCGAGGCCTTGGGTGAATACGCAATGGCAGAACACATTCGAGAAATCCTAATAGACGAGCAGGACCATCAAATCGCGCTGGCTACTGCACTGGGCGTGGAAGTTCCCAACGTGGGAAATTCGAAAGACAAATAAGCGGGCAGTCGAAACTAAACTTTTGGATGGTAAGAATCGTCAGCCGTCCAAAGCATTCGCCATTCGCTCAAGCGACCACGGCGTCGCGGCATTGGATGAGCTCAGCGGCGACGCTCACGGCAATTTCGCCCGGCTGGTTGGTTCCCAACGGCAAACCGATTGGGCAGCGAAAGTGTTCGGCAAGGTCGGACGACAACCCGGCATCGGTAAGCTCGCGCACCAGAACCTTGCGCTTGGCCTGGCTGCCGATGACGCCCAAATACCGTAGCTCGAAATTCGCATCTTTAATTTTGCGTTCCAGAATTGCCTGCAGAATGGGTCGGTCAGTTTTATGCCCCATTGTCATGCACAGGGCATAATCTTCCGACCGTAATTCATTCACAAAATCGCGCGGCTCCGGCAGGCATATTGGGCGCAACTTTGGTGATGACGGCAATTTTGCCAACCACTCGGCCCGCTGATCAACG
>DASXPQ010000498.1:0-3282 GCA_036493575.1 Pirellulales bacterium | reverse complement strand
GGCGGAGCATGGTCGCTGTGTCAGGACCCCGGCAACTTACGGAAATCGCAGCGCGGTTTTTTGGACGCCGCCGCCAGTCACGCAGCATCAACAAGGAGTCGAAGGTGATGGCTCGTCCGATGTTGGTTGGTTGTCTCGCGGCAATGATGCTTGTGAGCCTTGGCCTTTCTCCGGCGGAAGCCGCCCGACCGTCGGACAGTTTACTGCCTGCGTCGACTAAAGGCTATCTCTGTGTTCCCGATTTGGTCCAGTTGCGCGAGCAATTCAACCGCTCGCAGTTCGGACAACTGGCGAACGACCCGGCCATGAAGTCGTTTGTCGAAGATTTAAAGCGACAGCTTCGGCAACATGGAATGAAGCAGTTGGAACAGTTCGGCTTGTCGTGGGATGAACTCGACGGCATCCCCGGTGGCGAAGTGGCGGTGGCGGCCATTCAGGTTTCCATCGACGAAGGGGCCGTGGCATTAATCGTCGACGTGACCGGTCATGGCCCGCAGGCCGAAGCTCAATTGGCCAAAGTGAGCCAACGACTCACTCAAAGCGGCGCTAAGCGTGTGCAGCGGACGGCGGGCGATCCATTGGTCGTCTATCAGTTGCCAACCGAACCCGGCCGCAACCAATCGCCGACGGTGGCATACTTCCTGCAACAAAACATGCTGGTGGCAGGCGACAACGTGGCGGTGCTCGAAGGCATCTTGCATGCCATTGTCGATGGTCGCGACGACTCATTGGCCAGCGTAACTGCATACCGTGAAATCATGACCCGCTGCGCGGCCTCCGCCGGCGGCATCGCGCCGAATTTGCGATGGTTCATTGAGCCCTTTGGATATGCAGAGGTTGTCCGATCTGCTACGCCGCTGCGTGAAAAGCGCAAGGGTCCGGATTTGATCAAAGTTCTTAAAGACCAGGGCTTTGCCGCCGTTCAAGGCGTCGGCGGTTTTGTCAACTTTTCTGCGGGCAAATATGAACTACTGCACCGTACCTTGGTTTATGCACCTGCGGTCGCTGGTCGTGATGCGCAGAACAAATACAACCTTGCTGCGCGGATGCTTCGTTTTCCCGCTGGCGGCGATTTACTCCCACCGGCTTGGGTGCCGCGCGACGTGGCAACTTGCACCTCGTTCAATTGGGATTTGCATAACGCATTCAACGTCGTGAACTCGCTCGTGGATGCAATGGTGGGCGAAAAGGGAGTCTGCGCCGACGTGTTGGACAGCTTACGTGACGATCCCGACGGCCCCTGTATCGACATCGGTAAAGATTTGGTGGCCCACTTGGGCAACCGCATCACCATTATCAGCGATAATGAATTGCCGATTGGCCCCAAGAGCGAACGGAAAGTGCTGGCAATTGAAACGACTGACGAACAAGCAGTGGCTGTGGCTATCGGAAAGCTAATGGGCGCAGAAAAAGATGCCCATCGGCGGGAATTTCAAGGCCATGTGATTTGGGAACTGGTCGATTGCAAATCCGAAGTACCCACTCTGGAAATCGAGACTCCCGGGGTTGTTATGCGGCACTCCGAGAGCGACGCCGCGGGCCGCTGCAATGATCGCAATGGCCGATTCCTTTCTACCACAGCGGTGTGTGTTGCCAACGGTCAATTGTTCATGTCGTCGCATATTACCTTGTTGCAAAAAGTCCTAGAACAAGCCAGTCGATCAGATGGATTAAGCAGCTCCGACGATTACCGCATGATCGCTAACCAAGCGACGGCGCTAGGCGCCGGTCCGCTTTGCTTCCGCATGTTTTCGCGCACCGACCAGGAATTCATGCCCACCTACGAACTGGTGCGCACGGGGCAAATGCCGCAGTCGGAAACAATTCTCGGCAGAGTGCTCAATTCGATGAGCGACGAAGCGAGAGACGGTCAGCCTCGTAAGCAGAAAATCGATGGCAGCCAATTGCCCGACTTCTCCACGGTGCAGCGTTACCTTGGACCGGCTGGATCGTTCGTCACAAGTTTGGACGATGGCTGGATGTGTGTCGGCCTGATGCTAGCGCCGCAGCCGGTCGTGGTGAACGCACCGGCCAACGCCGACGAACAAAACAAGGCGGCCGCAGATTCGGCGCCAAAGAAAGTGGGCAGTCGGAGCGTCAAAGGACCGCGTAGTCACGCTGTGGTCCGCTAGCCGTCGTCAGTATTTTGAACGGCTGCCAAATCCATCGCTGCCGCTCACTCTACTTTTGCCCAAAATGGATGATGCCGGTCGCCACGGCTGCGCACGTCTTCTAGCAGCACCGTAACATCAGGCCCAATGCTGCTGGGTGAACCCAAACGACTTCCGTTTTGCGAAATGATGATGGGACGAGAAAAATCGACCATCTCTGGCGATAGCCAAACCGTCAGTTTCCCGCCGGTGCGAATCGAAACGCCGTTGTTGGCCGTCAAATTGGATTCCACCTGCAGCGTCTTCTCGCTTGGCTGGAAGTTGCGCAATTCCAGCCACCAAAAATAATTGTCGAACGCGCGGTTCGTAACTGCAGTGAATTGACGCGGGAAGAAGTTGCGGTGTTTGCGCCCCATCCAATCGAACAGCCGCAGAATTTCGTCGGAAAAGTTCTCGTGGCCGCGCCCTTCGTATTCCACAACCGTGCAGTCAAACGCCGCCGAGCGATTCATGTAGCGATCGAACTCCGGTCCATTTTTCGCCATCTTGTCGCCGTCCAGTTCACCGCAGACGAAATACAGCGGTAAGTGCTCAGCGTTTTTCCAATAAAGCTGCACATTTTTTTCGGCGGTCGCGACAATAGGCATAACTCCGGCCCACAAATCAGGATGAGCCAAGCCGATATCCCAGGCCGCATTTCCCCCGGCCGAATGGCCGCTAAGAAACACCCGATCCGTATCGATGGCAAACCGCCGACAGGCATCCCGCAGCGCGGCCAGCACCGCGTTGTGTTCGCGGGCAGTCGCTTCGTACTGGGTTTGATGCGGCGCGGTCCATTCCGGGGCGATCACAATATATCCATACCGGCCGGCTTGGCCGGTGCGCGCTGCGGCCCCGCCTCCCTGAGGAAGCTCGCCGGCCCACCAATCGATTTGTTGCTGCGGCGTCGTTCCCGTGCCGTGCAGCGTAACGATGCACGGGTACACGCTGTGCGGATCGTATTCGGGTGGAAGTTGAACGTAGTAGGTCATATCGGCGTCCCCGTCCTGACCAGGAACGCTCAGTTCGAAGAACCCCGGCATAGCCTGCGCCGGCGTTTCCAAATTTGGTTTCATGTGCGCCACCAAGGCAGCAATCAGTTTCGGCGTGGCGGCATCCTGCGATTGGATTT
>DASXPQ010000497.1:0-2886 GCA_036493575.1 Pirellulales bacterium | reverse complement strand
GTTGCTGCAACACAATTTCGATCGAGCGGATGCTGTCGTCGTTGCCGGGAATGGGCAAATCTATTTTGTCCGGGTCACAATCGGTGTCGATCAGCGAAACCGTCGCAATGCCCAGCTTATTGGCTTCGCGCACGGCATTGTGTTCCTTCTTCGGATCAATCACAACTAGGCACTCCGGCAAGCGGTTCATCGTTCGCATGCCGTTCAGGTTGCGGAACATTTTGCGGTATTCGCGCTTCAGCGCCGATTGCATCTTTTTGGAGTACGTGCCGAACTGCTCCGAATTAATCAGCCCTTCCAGTTGCTCCAAGCGGCTAAGCCGGTTGCGAATGGTGCGGAAGTTCGTCAACGTGCCGCCCAGCCAACGATCGCTAACGCGCGGCATGCCGCAGCGCTGGGCCTCACGCTCGATGGGCTCCGATGCTTGGCGCTTCGTGCCCACAAACAAAATCAAGCTGCCGCCGGCAGAGACTTGTTTAAGATATTTCTTGGCGCGAAGGAGTCCGCGAATGCTTTCCTTCACGTCGATAATGTGAATCAAATTACGGCGACCATAAATGTACGGTCGCATCTTGGGGTTCCAACGACTGGCTCGATGGCCGAAATGGACCCCGGCTTCAATTAACTCCTTGGCTGAAACAGTGGGTTTAGCAGTAGTGACCGTTGACAAACAATGCTCCTATACGTGGCACACCGGCTCTGGCTGCGAATCTGAAACTCGCAGTGGGGAACTTCCCGTGTCCGGCGTTGGGCGAATCGGGCGGTTAAAATCGTGCGCTGCCAGGCGAAAACGCTCCGCGAGGCAAGTCCTTCATGCTATCAATTCTGCCGATATGCGTCAACCGGGCTGCATGGCGAAACTCTTTATCCCGTTGGGTTTACAATCGCCTGAAACAATCGGTGCGAACACATCCATATCCCCCAACCGTGTCCGTCCGGAAGCACAACGTTTAGAATGGCTTTTCTCTTTTCTTGCCGGCACGACAGACATTAGCCATGGGCCGCACTTCGCCAAAACCCTCCGCACAGGTTTTTCACCTGACGCCGGAACTGGAAAACCAAACTCTCGGTGCCGCCCTGCGCCGCTGGTTGCCCGATAGCTCCTGGTCGCAGGTCCGTAAGCTCGTCGAGTCCCGCCGCATCCTCATCAGCGGCAATGTCTGTGTCGATGCGGGCCGCCGATTGAAGTCCGACGACGTAGTCAAATTGCTTCCGCATCCGACCGCCGCGCCGCCAAGTGAGACCGATGTCAAAATTCAATATCTCGACGCCCACCTGGTCGTCGTCGAAAAACCGGCCGGCGTCACAACCAACCGCCATCGGGAAGAGATAAATTGGCCCAAGCGGCGGAAGCAAATTCAACCGACATTGGACGAGCTACTCCCCCACATTATTCAAAACATCGAAGGCCGCCGCGGAAAGCGTGGCGTTCCTCCGCCTGTTCGGGCTGTTCATCGAATCGACCGCGACACCAGTGGGCTAATCGTATTTGCCCGCACACACGCTGCCGAACGAATCCTGGCTGAGCAATTTCGCCAACACACCACGCATCGGCGCTACCTGGCAATTGTCGAAGGCCAGGTAAAATCGCAAACAATTCGCACTCGCTTGGTGCGCGACCGTGGCGACGGCCGCCGCGGCGGTACCAAACAACCAGACGTCGGAAAAGAAGCAGTCACGCACGTCCAACCACTAGAAAGCCGTGGCGAATATACTCTAATCCAATGTCGCTTGGAGACTGGTCGCACGCATCAAATTCGCATCCATCTGTCGGAACTCGGCCATCCTGTCTGCGGCGAAAAAGTCTACCGTCAACCCAAGTTCGGCAAAACCACCGCCGATGCCAGCGGTGCACCACGGCTCGCACTCCACGCCGCGGAACTAGGGTTTGTACACCCGGTGACGGGAAAGTCACTGCGCTTTCAAGCGGTGATGCCGGCGGACTTAGCTGAATTCTGGAAACTACTGAAGCGCGGGGCGACTCCTTCAAAATGACCAAGCGAACTATCACGCTCGTTCAACTACCAATCCCGCCCGTGGGCCCGGAACCAATCCGCGGCAACGTCCCACTCGCTGCCGGATATTTGAAGCTGTTCGCCCGTCTTCGGGGATTGGAATCACATTACGATATCGATTTGTTTCCGACGCTAGCCGCCAACACATTGGGCGATCAAGGCTTAGTCGAAGCAATTCTGGCCCGCGACCCCTGGATGGTCGGCTTCACCTGCTATCTGTGGAACATCGAACGGACATTGTGGATCGCTCAGCGCATCAAACAGCGCCGCCCCAAAGTGCTCATTCTCATCGGCGGCCCCGAAGTCACGCTCGATAACCGCTGGGTCCTCGACCATCCATCCGTCGACTACGCCGCCATCGGCGAAGGCGAACAAACCTTCTCCGAATTATTAACCGCCCACATCAATCATGACGAGCCACCTCAACCCATCCCCGGCCTCCTTTGCTGCCGTTCATCGTCCATCACTCATCGTTCATCGTTTCTGCCCCGCCCTCCCCTTCCCCACCTCAACGACATCTCCTCCCCCTACCTCGCCGGCATCCTCGACGCCGCCGACGAGCAGATGCTTCTGCTGGAAACCATCCGTGGCTGCATTTTCAAATGCAAGTTCTGCTACTACCCGAAAAGCTACGACGATTTGTATTTCGTCTCCGAAGAAAAAATCATCGCTAACCTGGAACACGCCCAGCGCCGCGGCGCCAAAGAAGTAGTCCTGCTCGACCCCACACTAAACCAGCGCCGCAACTTCCCCGATTTCCTGCGCCTGCTGGCCCGCTGCAATCCCAACCACCAATTCACCTACTTCGGCGAGCTCCGCGCCGAGGGCATCACTCCGCAAGTCGCTCAACTCCTGCACGAAGCCGGTTTTG
>DASXPQ010000496.1:0-2966 GCA_036493575.1 Pirellulales bacterium | reverse complement strand
TCTTGGCGCTTATCCAGCAGGCGTTCCCGTTCGTGGAGTTCTTGGCGAATTTGGCCATGTTCCTTTTCGCCGGCCGCGCGTTGCTGGATGGCCACTTCCTTAATTTCCAGCTCGGCCTCTTTTTTGCGGTTCTCGGCATTTCGGTTGGCTTCCTCGACAATGCGTCGGGCTTCGGTTTCCGCATCGCGGCGGGTTAGCCGATCCAGCAAACGAACGATGGCAAATGTTAGCCCGGCGGCCAACACCGCGACAACAATGACTGTAATGGCATCGGTAGACACGGTCGTACACTCCCTCTTCTGCGATAAGCATTATCGGGTGTCGCAACGAAGCCCGTTTGGCAGATTCGTTTTGCGAGTCGTGGTGATTTCAGGCGAAAGCATGCACGACGAGCCGCAATTTCGAATTCAAACTCGGGCCACGGGTGCCGTTGCACCATCATGCGAACGGCAAAAGAAATTGCACGACAGTTTGCCCAACCATCGGCCAAAAAGAACATTTCGACAAACGGCTTGCCGCTTGTCAGGTGCGTTTACCCACTGAAAAATCACCACAGGAAGTTTTGCCCGATGCTCGTTCGGACAAGCCTATCGGACGGTCGACTGCTTCCTGCCGCGCCGCACGGTGGGCGCGCGCATAGGGGATGTTCAGGGGCTCGTTGCATCCAACTCACAAAAGATCGACCATCGGCTGTCGTCAGACAGGGTCGCTGCATAGCGAACTGAATGGACGGCCGCCACAGGTGAACTCGGGCCGGCCGTTTGCGACCGGACAAAAGTCCCTGTAGAAAATTCCAAATGAAAAGCACGAAGTCCATTGGATGGTCGATCTCGTAGCGTTGGTTTGTCGTTCTTACTGGCTCGTAGTCAATTGGGAAAACCGAGGGCGAATGTTCTTTTGCCGGCCGCCGGTCCGATCGGACTTGCTGCCGCAACACTCGAACTGGTTTAGGTTTTCTCATACCGCGGCTGTCCTGCAGCGCGTCAAGGCAATTCTTGCGTTACGCCGTCCGGAAACCGCCTACTGTTAGAATATTATCAAAGTTGATACAAACTGCAACCGGATTATCTTTCATCGGACTATGACTAACCTCCCCAGTCGACAGAATTTAACGGCGGTGCGCTGCCCGCAGCGATCCGCCGCCGTTTGATGGCCTGAATTCTCGTGAGATTTTCTCGTTGAAAACCCGGTGTTTCCAGCCGCAGCGGATGGTGCAACGCGTTATGGCAACTTTAAAACCAAGGACTTTGGAACAGCTCCTCGCTGCCAGTTGGCCGCCAGGCGATTGGCGCGATGTCACGGTTATTGTGGCGGTTTCGGGCGGGCCCGATAGCGTGGCATTATTGCGGGCTATGGCAAAGCTCAAACGGGAATCAGGCGGCACTGGCCGGTTAATCATTGCCCATTTGAATCATCATCTTCGGCCCGAAGCCGATGACGACGCCCGATTTGTCGCAGATTTGGCTAAACAATTGGATCTGCCGCTGGAGCAGGGAGATGCCGCGGTTGCGGAGCTGGCGACCCGGCAAGGCGACGGCATCGAAGCGGCAGCGCGAGAGGCTCGGTACAATTTTTTTCAACAGGCAGCTCACAAACACGGCGCACGTTACGTGGCCACGGCCCATACGGCAGACGATCAAATTGAAACGGTGCTGCTGAATGTTTTGCGCGGCACGGGGCTAGCCGGATTGGCCGGCATGCAGCGCGCCAGAGCGTTGGGACCAGCCGTGTCGCTGATTCGGCCCTTGCTCAGGATGCGCCGTGAAGAAGTGCTGAAGTATCTAGACGAGATCGGTCAGCGGTACTGCCTCGATTCCAGCAATACCAGTCACGATTTTACTCGAAACCGTTTGCGCCATGAATTGCTGCCGCTGTTGCGCGAAAACTACAATCCTGAAATCGATAGCGCCCTGGCACGGCTATCGCAATTGGCCGGCGCTGCTCAACGGTTCATGGAGCGGCTGGCTGAGGACCTGCTTGAACGCTGTGCAAGTTCTGAGCTTCCTGCCGCTGGGCTGAATCGACGTTCAGCCGATCGCACCGTCTGTTTGGATACTGGTCCGCTTAAAGACGTCGACCGCCATTTAGCGCGCGAAATGTTTGTCGCCTTGTGGCGGCGGATGGGTTGGCCACTGCAGAGCATGGGCTTTTCCGAATGGGATTTTTTAGCCGAAACTGCCCTCCGTAGCGGCAAAAATTTAAGCGGAGAGGCGCCGGCTAAGCGAATTTTGCCGGGCCAGATTGCGGTCGAGCGCCGCGGTGATGAACTTCAATTAACAAATCAAGCCCGTTAAGACCGGCGTCAGCCGTCGCCCGGTCCGGCTGTGCCGCCGGTGAATTCCGCATCGTGTGCTGCATGGCCAGTAAGCACCTGAGCTTCATACCCACCACGCGAACGGAAGTAGATGATTAAGATCACATAGCAGACAAACATGATACACGGAAAAATTGCCATGGTGGCCAGCGCACCTTTTTTTGCCGACTCCTCGATGGTTTTGATCGTGGTCTGGTCTGCCTGGGGAAGCGCGGCAATCTTGTCTGGCTCAACCGGCTCGTACGATCCAAACACGCTGACTTTTTCCTGATCGGCCTTCACGGTAGCATACAGCGCTGGTTGTTGTTTTTTTAGATCGGCGCTCAAAGCGTTCTCTTGCAAAAGGCCAATAAACGGCGCGCCCAACACACCGACGGCCAGCATTCCAACTCCGCCGGTGGCGTTAAGCGTTAACGCGCCCCCCTTCGGAAATTGTTCGGAAACGACTCCCAGCATGGTGGGCCAGAAGAACGATTTGCCCACGCCGTACAACGTGGCGGCCGCGAAAATCGTCATGCCGGCAGCCTTCGATAGAAAAATTAACCCGCATGTGGCTAATATGGCACAAACCGCCAGCAAACCAAGCGGCGAAAGTTTGTGAACAATCGGCCCCGCAAAAAAACGGAGCACGAGCATGATGGCCGACGTATAA
>DASXPQ010000495.1:0-5280 GCA_036493575.1 Pirellulales bacterium | reverse complement strand
AGGAGCTGAAGGCTGGTAGAACGGTGCCCTTATAACCCGCAGTGGATGGAAACACCTCGCAACAGTGGGGGCGAGCTGGAATCGTGCGCCATTCTCACGACGGGGCCGAATGAGTTAATGGCACCAATCCACGACCGCTTGCCGGTTATTCTGTCGCCGACAGACTACGCCACTTGGGCTTGATCCGGCGATGAATGATCCGGCCAAACTGACGTATTTGTACGAACCGTTTCCGGCGTCCGAAATGTCAAAGCTGCGCGTTAGCAATTACGTCAATACGGTCAAGAACCATGGCGAGAAGTGCGTGGAGCCGCTAACCTAAATCTCGACTGCTTCACCGTTCATTAACTTCGGCAGTAGTTTCAACCCCGCAGTGGTCATCGCCCAGGGCGATAATGGCGTGCTTGAGAGTGTCTTGGTCCATGCTCGGTATTCTACAACGGGGAGGTAGTGTGTCAGTCTAAGCCTGTGATTTCTTGCGCGGGCGAATTTGCGTAAGGTATTGCCGCATATTGGACTCGTGGTTCCACCTGCTTACTTTGGCTCTCAGCAATTTCCAGGCATGAGTATTCGCGCGAGGAGGTACAGCAACGCCGTAGAGTACCAAACATGGTTTTCCACAATCGGGACATGGGGGGTGCCATGCGCTGTTTAACGCTTCTGCGCTTTGACCGCCTACAATCGAAACAAACCCAATTGAGATTTGCTGGCATGATGAACCCTCGCGGTCTATCATATCCCGATCAGTCACGGGCGCAAAGAAAAAGCCCACACAGACAAGCTACCCTCAACGTCCCCGCCGTCTCACACCAAGAATACCAAACGCCAAGACGGCGAGTGCAAAGGTGCTGGGCTCGGGGACAGCGGTTACGGTAGCGACTGCGTAGTAGCCTTCGGCATTGATCGAAGTAAACAGATATCCGGTCGGCGGCAGCAGATGCTGCGGTGCTTCCTCTTCGGTGCCCGCTTCAAAAACGCCTAGTCCCAATTGCCCTTCCTGACTGCGGCCCCAAATCCACAAACTGCCGTCGGACGAAAGCGCGTAGCTGGACTCTTGGCCTGCGGCTACGCTGACAATGTTACTGAGGTCAGTTGAATCGATTTGTTCGGGTACGTTGCGATTGGTAATAGTTCCATCGCCGAGTTGGCCGGAACCATTCCAACCCCAGGCATAGACACCGCCGTTTTTCACAGCCAAGTTATGAGAAGCACCGGCGGCAATAGCGGTGACGCCACTCGATAAGCCGCTTACCGCCACAGGAGTGAGGCGATTCGTGTTGGTACCATCACCCAGCTCGCCTGTACTGTTGTCGCCCCAGGCGTAAACGGCACCATTTTTTAGCGCCAGGCTGTCCACATTGCCGCCAGCAATGGCGGAGATGCCGCTTGATAGGCTGCTGACTGGCACCGGAGTGAGGCGATTGGTAGTGCTTCCATCGCCGAGTTGACCGGAGTTATTATTTCCCCAAGCGTAAACGCCACCGTTTTGCACAGCCAGGCTGTGATCAAAGCCGCCAGCAATCAAGGTGACACCGCTGGCCAGGCTGCTAATCGCCACCGGTGTGAGATGATTGGTGGTGGTGCCGTTGCCAAGCTGGCCAGCACCATTGGCACCCCAAGCGTAAACGCCGCCATTTTGTACAGCCAGACTGTGGGTGAAGTCGCCCGCAATTGCAGTCACGCCGCTGTTAAGGAACGGATTCTGCTCCGGTGCAAGGTGATTGGTGGTGGTTCCGTCGCCAAGTTCGCCATCGGCGTTATAACCCCAAACATAGAGTGCGCCATTTTGCACAGCCGTTGTATGGTTGGAACCTGCGGAAATGGCTATTACTCCGCTGCTAAGGGCGGGAATTGAAGTTGGTACATAGCGATTGGTCATGGTGCCATCGCCAATTTGGCCGTTTTGATTGCTGCCCCAGGCAAGAGCTGAATCGGCCCGGGCAGATTGGCCAGTCAAAAGTAAAATCGCCGCCGCCAACGGGACGAACAAAAACGCTTTACCAGTTACAAGCCAGCCAGAGCACTTCATTAGCAATCTCCCAGGTGAAAACTCTTCGACGATAAAATCGCAACGTGCCACTTCTTGTTGCCGTCGAACCGGGAGCAATCTCAGAGTGCGGCAATCATAACCGCTGCGCCCCCCACCTAGTCAAGCGCTTGGGGGAAAGTCTCAGTTCACTCGCTAGAACCGACCAGCACCACCATCGCCCGGCGAACGGCTTCCGGCAGTTCGGGCCAGGCAGCGACGATCCGCTGCAATCTGGAATCCGTAGAAATTGATGCGCTTTTTGGAGCGCCTCGTTGACAACCCTTCGTTTTCTCCGAAGATTTAGCGGTTGTTCGTCCACTGACCGAGGAGCTAATTTGCGGTATTCCCGCCTCAAACGCTTGACCGACTATCTGACTGAGTATTTGACACCTTTGCGACGCGGGCAAATGGTTGGAGTCGGTCGGCTCAATGTAGCTGAACTGCCATCTGCCGATGCTTTCGCTATCGGCGTCCCGGGGGGATCAAAATCTTGCAGATTCTGGTCCAATCGCCCTGGCTTATAAGAAAATTACAGCTTTAATTGACCTTAAATACCGTCGCGACGTAGAAACAGCCAGATTTCCACCGTAAGCTATTCGTTGCGAAGCGCAATGTAGTAAGTAGTGAGCTATATGCACATCTATATCGCGAGATTAATTAGTTTGGTGACTCTGGTTGCTGCGGTAGCGCTGGCCGACAGTCCGCGCCAGACAATTAGTCCGCGGCAAACAATGCCGCTCAACAAAAGCTGGACTTTTCAACTGGGCGATCCTCCGGACGCTGGAAAATCTGACTTCGACGATTCGGCCTGGCGCAGCGTGAATGTGCCGCACGACTACTCCATCGAAGGTCCCATGGGCAGCGATCCGGCCAACATGGATGGTCCATTCGATCGCAAATCGCCATCCAGTATGTTTCAGAATCGCGACCGGGTCGTCGAAACTGGTGGCGGGGGATATCTCGATGCAGGAATCGCCTGGTACCGCAAGACATTTACATTGCCGGCAACAGCCAAGGGTAAACGCGTCGCGATTGTGTTCGACGGCGTGTACATGAACTCCGACGTGTACTTAAACGGCAAGCATTTAGGAAATCATCCGTACGGTTACACGCCATTTCAGTACGACATAACCGACGATTTAAAGTTCGACGCTCAGAACACCTTGGCGGTGCGCTGCAATGTCGAACAACCTTGTTCGCGCTGGTACTCTGGCGCTGGTATTTTTCGGCCCGTGCAATTGGTCATAACGGATCCGCTGCACGTTGCGCCGTGGGGAACGTACGTTGTTACTGAAAAAGCCGGACCTGATTCCGGCGATTTCACAGTGACGGTGCACACCACTGTACGAAATGATTCCGACGCGCCAAAGTTATGCAAAGTTTCGACGAAACTGTTTGATCTAGGCGTTCGCAAGCCCGATCAGCCAAGCGATGAATTCAACCATATTCCGCCGACAACCAGTGAGAAAACATCTCTCAGAGATGCTGTACCCGAAGGTATTTCTGACGAGCAAACCATCGCGTCCCATAGCGAAGTAACGCTAACCACCAAATTCAAAGTCGCCAATCCAAACCTATGGTCCGTCGATTCACCGCATTTGTATCGCGCCCAAACCAGCGTGATGGAATCGGGTAAACCAGTCGACACTGTTTCGGACCGGATTGGTTTTCGTACCATTGAGTTCACCAAGGACAATGGTTTTTTGCTCAACGGCAAGCGGCTGCAAATTCAGGGCACCTGCAACCATCACGATCTAGGCGCTTTGGGTGCGGCGTTCAATCGCCGGGCCATGGAGCGGCAATTACAAATCCTGAAGGAGATGGGTGACAATGCACTGCGTACCTCGCACAATCCGCCGGCAGCAGAGTTTCTTGATTTAGCGGACGAGCTGGGTTTTGTGGTCATGGATGAAGCATTCGACGAGTGGAAAAACGGCAAAACGAAGTTCGGGTACGGACGGTTCTTTGATGATTGGTCGGAGCGCGACTTAGTGGCCATGATCAAGCGCGATCGTAACCACCCCAGCGTGATCATGTGGTCCATCGGGAACGAAATCCCCGAACAAGGCGCCAAAAACGCCGGTGAAATGGCCCGGCGCCTCTCTGACATTGCTCACCGTGAAGATCCTACGCGGCCGACAGTCTCGGCCTGCAATCGGCCTAACGACGCAGTGCGAATGGGCTTTGCCGATGCGCTTGATGTACTAGGAATTAACTACAACATCAATCATTACGATATCCAGAAAGGGCGAACGCTCATCGGTTCCGAGACTGCATCGGCACTTTCCTCGCGCGGCGAATACGGCCTGTATCTGGATGAAGATGGGCAAGTAAAAATCCGTAATCGTTTTAACCACCAATGCACTTCTTATGATCTGGATCGGCCGCAGTGGGGCCATACCGCGCAAACCAGCCTGCTAGCGCTTAAAAACCATCCTTGGGTTGCCGGTGAATTTGTCTGGACAGGTTTTGACTACATCGGCGAACCGACACCCTATACGTGGCCTGCGCGTTCGTCGTATTTCGGCATCGTGGATTTAGCAGGCTTTCCCAAAGATCGCTATTACCTGTACCAATCGCAGTGGACCGACAAGCCGATGGTTCACCTGCTACCGCATTGGAATTGGGAGGAATTTGCCGGCAAGGAAATTCCCGTTTGGGCATTCACCAATGCCGACACCGTCGAGTTGTTCTTGAACGGCAAGTCGCAGGGTACTCGTGAGGCAAAAGACTTGGTGCAATTGCATTACGAATGGAAAGTGCCCTACGAGCCCGGCACGTTGAAGGCCGTGGCAAAAAAAGACGGCCAGATTGTGGCCACCGATGAAGTGGTCACCGCGGGACCGCCCGCGAAATTAGAGCTGACTGCTGACCGGCCCACCATTCAAGCCGACGGCGACGATTTATGCTTTGTCACCGTAAAGGTGCTCGATAAAGACGGCCACATTTGTCCGAATGCCGACAATGAAGTTTCTTTTGCAATCGAAGATCCCGCCGTTATCGCCGGGCTAGAGAATGGCGATCCTACGAATCACGAGGCATTCCAAAATACTGCTGCCCGCAAGGTTTTTCACGGGTTGGCGCTGGCGATAGTCCGCTCGCAGGAAACTGGCGGAACAGTCAAGCTGACTGCCACAGCAGAAGGACTTTTCCCTGCCACAATTTCCATCAATTTGAAACCGCCGGCCTCAGAATAGGTAAAACCAAACAGACGGACAGTGCAACGCTGACCGCATCGTTATTCTTTCCCG
>DASXPQ010000494.1:0-4378 GCA_036493575.1 Pirellulales bacterium | reverse complement strand
GGGCGTCGTCTGGTTTGCGGCGGTCAGCATTACGCTGTGTCAGGGAACTTTTATCAAGTTTTCCGGCACAGCGCCTATCGGATGGAACGTTGTGGCGCAAAGCAGCGCGCTCGCCGGGCTATATACCATGATTGTTGGAATACCGCAGCTAACGTTTATGTTCCGACGACGCGGTACACGAGAGCAATTTGCTTGATTCATCCTCCCGGCGAATGTCTTGATGACTTTCGAACCGAACGAATTTCGCTGGCCACAAACTGCTCTGCGCAATCGCTTGCGCTGTTTGCTGGTTGTATTCGTGCTATTGCTCCTAACTGTCTATGGTCGTTTGATTGCACTAGAAGTGCGCGACGGCCGCGAATATCGGTCGATGTCCGCGGAACCGGTTGTGCGTAGCCAAACCATTCCCGGAATGCGTGGACGAATTCTAGCCCGCGACGGCACCGTTTTGGCGTACGATCAGCCCCAGGTCGATCTGGCTATGAACTACCGTTGGGTGGAAGAGCCGGCCAATCCGCGCTGGCTTCGACACATGGCTCGGGCACGGCTGATGTCTGCCGAACGGCGCGATGCTCGCCGCGTTGCTGAAGAAGAGCAGGCAGTTCTCGCAGAGCGCCTGGAGCTCGGGGGACAATTGGCCTCTTTGTGCAACGTTACCGACGCACAATGGCGGGCGCGAACTGAGCAAATCCAACGCCGTATTGAAACGCTTGGCAATACCGTAAACGCCCGACATCAAAGTGAAATCGTTCGGCAAAGACGAGCCGCGGATGCTGAGGAATCGACCATATCGTCCCCGCTGGGATGGTTAACGACAATTGTCCGCAGCCTGCGCGAAGCGCTTTTAGACTGGGATGATGCTTCTTCGTCTACATCGCTCAGCGTGGCCGAGGAACTCGCAGACCACGTCGTCGTCGAAGACGTGCCTCTGGAAGTCGTCGCGGAAATTGAAACACACCCTCAGCAATATCCTGGCGTTACGCTGATTCACTCCTATCGTCGGGCATACCCCGAGGGGGAACTGGCCGCACACGCAGTCGGTTATTTGGGATTGGCAAATCCGCAAGAAGTGGCTGCCCATACGCCGTCGTCATCGAAAGAAAATTTTGATGCCTACCAGCCGGACGATTTGGTCGGCCGCGCCGGCATAGAACGCCGATACGAGAAATCGTTGCGCGGCCACCGGGGACTAACCGTCGATCGACTCGATTCCAGAGGGCATACCATTGCGTCAACTGTTGTGCGTCAGCCTCTGGCCGGGTCCGACGTCGTGCTAACTATCGATCCGGCGCTACAGCATACTGCTCAAAAATTGCTGGATGAAGCGCTTGCACGACGCCTTCCCAGCGGCAGCGGACAACTCGACGTGGCTGCTGGCGGAGCGCTAGTCGCAATCGAGGTCCATACGGGCGCGGTATTAGCTGCTGCCTCCGCGCCACGATTCGACCCAGGTAGCTTCGCACATAACGACAGCGAATTGGTCAAGCACTGGCTCAACGATCCGGCGCGGCCGCTGTTCGATCGAAGCGTCCAAATGGCGTTGCCGCCGGGATCGGTTTTCAAAATTGTTTCAGCAACGGCGCTGCTGTCTGCCGGCATCGATCCGGAAGCGCCCTTCGAATGTCAGGGCTATTTGCATCAGCCCGACGTGCTACGGTGCGCGATCTTTCGCCGATTCGGCATTGGCCACGGGCCGGTGACATTGGCCGATGCGCTGGCCCGTAGCTGCAACGTCTATTTCTTCCATTATGCTGAGCAAATTGGCGCCAGCCCATTGGTCGATTGGGCCCAGAGGTTGGGCATGGGCAGCACGACAGGTATCGATTTGCCCGGCGAGGTAAGTGGAAATTTGCCGCTAACCAAGGCTGTTACGCCGGCAACCGTTGAGGGTCGCTCCAATTCCGATCCAGCTGCTGCAGTTGGCGCAGGCGTAGCGCAAGATCCGCTGATGATCTGCATTGGTCAGGGGCCAATCACTGCCACTCCGCTACAAGTTGTGCGAATGGTGGCTGCCATTGCCAACGGCGGATATTTGGTCACGCCCCATGTGGCCGATCATCTAGACCAGCCGGCTGCGGGCAATTTTGACGGAAATGCCCAATCAACACCCGAATCGGTGAGAAAAACCCTCGACGTTGCAGCGCCACGGCGGATTCCGGGTTTGGACTCTCAAATGCTGGCGGTCATTCGTAAAGGCCTGCGCCAAACGGTCGCCGACCAGCAGGGCACCGCTCATGGTGTGATCAACATCGAACAGGTGGCAATCGCCGGAAAAACTGGCACTGCTGAAACGGGGGGCGGTCAGGCCGAACATGCCTGGTTCATTGGTTATGCCCCTGCAGATAAGCCTAAGGTGGCCTTTGTGGTTGTTCTTGAGCACGCCGGCAACGCCGGGCCGACAACCGGGCCAGTAATTCAACACCTAGTGACACGCATGGAGGAATTGGGCTATTTTGGCGCGCCACAGACCCCGGTGCTTGGTGAGGTCGAACGACAAAGCACGCTCAAATAAGATTTCCAAATATTACGCAATCAACGCAATTGCCGTCTGATTTCGGCGAACCGTTAACAATTTTGGCCGTCTACATGGCATGGACGACGAAGAATTTCTCAACCAATTTGAAGATTGCTCTTGGCCGTTCGACGAATGGCATCATCGGCAACATGTGAAAATTGCCTATCTTTACCTTCGGAAGTATCCGCTCGACCAAGCCATCGCCCGGATGCGAGAACGTATTAAGCGATTCAACGCAGCCCATCGAGTGCCCGAGGCGGTCGATCGCGGCTACCATGAAACGCTCACGCAAGCGTGGATGCGCTTAGTGCACTTCACGCTTTGCGAGTACGGAGCGGCGGCCAACGCGGATGAGTTTTTCGATCGGCATCCGCAGTTGTGGCAAATGAAGGTTCTCCGGTTCTTCTATTCTTCAGACCGACTCTTGTCTGCCCAAGCAAAAAAAGAGTATCTGCCGCCTGACATCGCAGAGCTACCAATCTCCAGAAAATTGCATGTTGAAGCCTCTGATCATCACTCAAAGCATTTGCATCAATAGACTTGTGAGTAAACGAGTGAATTAGTGATCTATTTACCGCATTTTGACTATCTATACATCAATGAGTTTTCAGGGGCTTGAACCTCCGTAGATGATGTGGTCTAAGGGGTGTCGCTTCGGCCGTTAAATGCTTCCTATCCTAGCGAGATTCACATTAATCGCTGGGACGCTAGCGGTTAATGGCCGTGCGATCGACCGAACCAATGCAAGCATTGCCGGTCGGTGCTGCAGCCGGCGTTTGAACGGAAGCTGCAGCAGATTGGTTTTGTTGTGTTTTGTTGACCCTTAGTTTTACGTCAGTGGAGGATTGATCATGAAGTTTGTGAAAATGATTGTTTTGGCCGTGGCAGTTGTGGCTACTTCGGTACCTGCGATTTCTCAGGCTTGTTGCCACCATCGTTGCCGCCATCACTGCTGTGAGTCTTGCTGCTCCAGCTGCAGCAGCTGCAGCTCCGGCGGTTGCGCCAGCGGCTGTGAAGCTGCCAAGTAGTTGCTAATCGGGATGGAATCCAAGCGGACCGCACCGGAGGCGGGCGGTCTTTTGACCGATACGTGCCCCGCGCTCGCCAGACAAGGCTGGTAAGCGCGGGGCAACATTATCAATGGACTCAGAAGGTCCTTTGTTTGCGGTTTAGATTCCGAATCTAACGTCACCGCAGGTGAATTGCGCAAACAGCGCGAAGATGGCAACACGCTTTTCAGCCTGTTGCCGACTTTGAATCGGAGACACCGGCGATCTGGGAGCCGACGGTTTCTTTCTCTCGTACGCTATTGGCGGCCTCCGTCGGACCGTTTTCTGCATCCCCAGGCTGGGGTTCCCCAGTTGGCATGCTGGTCGATGTCTGTTGGGCGGAAGGTGGCGCCGCTGCAGGTGCCGGCTCCCCTGAATCGGGCTGCTTTTGGCAAAACTGCAATAAATCGCTGAAAGTGCGCAGCGGCTCCTTCCCCTCGATCATGGCTTTAGTGATCGGAATCAAGGGTTTAGGCTTGGGCCTGGGACGCGAGTGAGTGTGCTGCTGATGCTGCTGCCGACCATGATGACGCCGATGCTGCGGCTTGCCGCCGCTGTAGGGCGGTCGGTTGCCTGAACCCGAAGCAGCACCGGGCGCTGATGCTGCTGACGATTCCGCGGCTATTCTCGCGCCGTGTTCCCTCGGATGCCCAGCTTGATCTGCTGACTGACCCGCACCTTCCTGGGACGCATTGGGCAATGTCGTCGCGGCGCCAGATGCTGCTGGTGCAACATGGCGCTGCCGCGGAGGACGACGGCCACGCGGGGGTCTGGATTCATGACTCTCGCCGCCAACCGCCGGCCGTTGTGGAAC
>DASXPQ010000493.1:0-4331 GCA_036493575.1 Pirellulales bacterium | reverse complement strand
GGCCAACGCGTTGGCAGGCCAAGGCAAGATTGTAGAAGCTGAAGCAGCTTATCGCGAAGCGATTCGCATTTCGCCAAGCGAATTCCATTGTTACGTGCAGTTCGGCACATTCCTGGCTAATCAGGGCAGGAATGTTGAAGCCGAGGCAGCTTTCCGAGAAGCGCTACGACTCGACCCGAACAACAAGATGGCGCAGACGGGCCTTGATGGCGTATTAGCAAAGCAAGCAGAAGCTAAGAGTGAAGCTCCGCCGCAATCGCCATCAGATGATTCCAAAACACTTCCAAACGTAAAACCCGAAACTCAAAAAGCTAACCCTAAAATCCCGACTGCAGAAGACGGTGCAGCGGCCAATGACAGCCGATCACCGACAACTGACCACTAACCTCCAATAAAACACATTCCGGCGTGCAGACATACCGCTCTAAGCGCAACTCTGAACCCGAACCCTAACAACGAAACTGCCGCTGAGTCTCTGCTGCGAAAGGGAAACCTTTCGAACAGGTTTCAGCGCGGCTTCCAAACGCTGATTCCCGGCGCCTGATCGAAATCGTCATCATTCGTCGCTAATTCGTTAATCCCATGTGCTTCCATAACAGCCAGAATCAGCGAGTCGCTTGCCAGGAGGCCGTGCCTGTGTGCCACGATCTGCGCGCCGGCCAGGGTTTCCAGACCGATCGGCAAAATTCGAACCGGCAATGCGCGGATCAAATTCAAGAGGTCGCCAGCGCGCGTCAACTTTCTGACCTGTTCTGGATTCCGCTTCATCCAGCCCACCAGACCAGCGCGCGGTCGATGGAAGCGTTCCACGGCTTCAGAGCACATCACTTTGTGAACCGTGTCATTGAGAATCGGAACCGTCAGGCAAGCAACCAATTCCGTATGGCTGATTCGGCTCAGAAACCGAATACACTGCGCCGTTGCCGGTTGAAACTCGACGCACGCATAATAAAAAATCGTGCTGTCAACCAGCACTGTAGCGCCGGCGGGAATGTCGTCGAGTCGCCGCACTTACGACTCCTCGACGTCGAACTGCGAGTCGCGATTGATGGCCTCGGCATCCTCCGGGGCGATCCGCACCAGCGGCAATTGCGCGATCAGCTCTGTCGCGGCCGTAATCGGACGGCCACGCCGGCGAACATCCAGCTCGACCGCCTCGCCTTGGGCCAGATCGACTGGCTGATCAGGAATGAAAACGTGGCCGTCAAAATGTGCGTTGATCGTGGACATGCCGCAATTATAGCCCGAGGGCGATTAAATGCCTAATGCCGAACCTAACTTGATTTCCGACACAAAAAGTCGGGCTACTCTGCTGACTGCTGACCCAGAACCGATTAGCCCTGAACACTGACCCTTAAAACAAAAAAACCGGTGAGGACCCGCGCCACGTAGGCCGGTTTCTCCGAAACCGGCAGCGAGTTTCGGAGAAACTCGCCTACGTGACAAAAACGGCCGGTGAGGACCCGCGGCAAAACGAGAACCTCACCGGCCCGTGTGCAAGCTCCAGCGGTCGCTGTGCGCGCCCACCGGGCCTGCGTTTTTATTGTATCGCATTTTCAGACAGCTAAGACGCTTCTGCGAGAAAACAAATGAAATTGTCCACTGAAAGTTGGAATTACTCGTCGATGTACCCCAGGTTCATGCCAACGGCCAAATCTCAGCGAAGACATTTTACACGAGGAAACCGCATGAACATCATCCGTCGTTGCCTGCTCCTGGTTGTGACTGTATTGTCTGCCTGCGCAAGCTTCACGGCCAAAGCGCAATACACGCTCACCACCCTGGTAACGTTCAATGGCACGAACGGGGAATCTCCGCGGGATGGGCTGATCGCCGATGCCAGCGGAAATCTGTATGGCACGACTCAGTACGATACGGTCAATGACTCCGGTACCGTGTTCGAATTGGCTGCCGGCACTCATGCGCTTAGTACATTGGCCAGATTCGATTCTACGAACGGGTCCGGTCCCGCAGCCAGCCCGTTTGTCGACGCTAGCGGGAACCTTTACGGAACAACGTATGGTGGTGGGGCAAACGATGCAGGCACTGTATTCAAATTGGCAGTCGGTACACACGCGATTACTACCCTGGCTTCATTCAATATCACGAACGGACAAAACCCTGCGGGAGTATTGATTGCCGATGCCAGTGGCAATCTATATGGAACGACTTCGTCTGGCGGGGCCAATAACTCCGGCACTGTATTTGAAGTAGCCGCCGGCACTCACACTCTCAGCACCTTGGCTTCGTTCAACGGCACAAACGGCTCTACTCCCTATGGCGGACTGATCGCTGACGCCAACGGCAATATGTACGGCACAACGTGGGGTGGTGGGGCGACCGGCAACGGCACCGTGTACGAGGTGGCCGCCGGCACACACACTCTCAGCGCCTTGGTGTCGTTTAATGGCACGAATGGATTTTGGCCCTGGTCCCGCCTAATCGCCGATGCAAGTGGCAATTTATATGGCACGACTTATGGCGGTGGGGCAAACAGCGATGGGACGGTGTTTGAAGTGACCGCGGGTACGCACTCGCTCATTACGCTCGCCTCGTTCAATGGCCCAAACGGGATTTCGTCCTTTGCCGGCCTCCTTGCCGATGCAAGCGGCAACCTATTCGGCACGACATATGGCGGCGGGAATCTAACACTTCACGGCGGGGGCGGCGCAGGCACTGTGTTTGAAGTGACTGCCGGCACGCACGAGCTCGTCACCTTGGTAGCCTTTGACGACCTGGACGGTGCGATTCCTCGATGCGACCTAATCGCCGACGCCAATGGAAATCTCTACGGTACGACGCAAAGCGGCGGTGCCAATGGCCAGGGCACCGTCTTCGAACTGTCCCCGGTGCCCGAGCCTTCGACGATTGTGTTAGCCGGTTGCGGTTTAACAACACTTGCCCTGGCCGCCCTCCGCCGCAAGTCTCGCCAGAACAAATCGCAGGAATTTCACTCGTTACTTCCGAACGTCCAATCACTGCAAGGTTTAAGTTCTCCCAAATTTAGCCGAAAAATGGACTAACTTTCGTACCACCTATAGTGTACATTAGTTCATAGTACGCAAATCTAGCTCGACTGGACGTGCCGCCTGGATGGCTCCCGAATGCCGCACGTCCTTCAGCAAGAAATGCAAATGTTCGTTCTCCACCGTTTCAGACCGTTTCCTTGCCGTTTATTCACCGTTTAACCTCCGTTTTTCACCGTTTTTTCGGTTTTTCACCGCAGCACCAACTCACTTTCCATTTTTCATTGACGTATTCAACCACTAAGGGATTTGATCATGTTCCACGAAAGCTCCAAAGCAAACGCCGCAACACGAAGCAAAAAACATTCTCGGCGTGCTGCAAAGCGCAAGCTTGCAAAGCGCGCGCAGCGTTTGCAGTTAGAGACGCTGGAACCCCGCACGATGCTCACCGGCACGTGGACGCCGGTGACCAACCTTTCGGCCGGCGGCTTCGCGCGGTTCGCCATGCTCTCTAATGGCAGCGTGATTGTTCCGCGTGGCTCAGGCTCAGCCAATGCGGGTACGCAAATTCTCACGCCTGACGCCAGCGGCAACTACGTGAACGGAACTTGGTCGGCGGGGGCTAACTTCACATTCGCTCCACGTGGGGGCGGCGCCGTGATTACGCTTGCCGATGGCCGCTTGATGTATTTTGGCGGCGTGGATGCGACGACTGGCGCCGCCTATACCGATGGTCAAATCTACGACCCAACCGCGAACACCTGGTCGAACATGGCCAACTTTCCCGAAAGCAGCTTCGGCAATGGCCCGACAGAGCTGTTGGCCAATGGCCAGTTGCTGGCCGGTTCGACCAACAACCCCAACACGTATCTCTACAATCTAACCACGAACACTTGGTCGGCCGGTCCGACTAAACTCTACGGAGACAGTAGTGCCGACGAATCGTGGGTTCTGCTGGCCGACGGCAGCATCTTGTCTTACGACGTGAACGGCAATCCTGGGGAAGCGCAACGGTTGGATACGACGACCATGACGTGGGTCGATGCCGGCGCAGTGCCGGTGCCGTTGGAAGCCGGCGTTAGCGCGTTCAAGGATATGGGCCCCGGTGTGCTCATGCCCAATGGTCAGGTATTGCAATTCGGGCGATCCAGTCAAACCGCCCTGTACACGCCGCCGACACCCGGCGATGGCACCAATGGCGTGGGAAGCTGGACCGCTGGACCAGTCATCCCCAACGGTTTGGAAGCGGGAGGAGAAACCGAAAGCAACGGCGGATCGACCGCGGCAGTGCTGCCCAACGGTCACGTGCTGTTTTGCGCCGATCTGGCTGATGCCGGCGGCCCGACGAAGTTCTACGAATTCGAC
>DASXPQ010000492.1:0-3472 GCA_036493575.1 Pirellulales bacterium | reverse complement strand
TGGAGAAACCTTAGAAATTGGTTGTATTAGGCAGCGAGCGGGCGTTTTGGACGGTTTGGATGCCCAGCAGGCTGGTGCCGAAGATGCGTTCGATCGGGTTCAGCATTTTGTTGACGAAGCTATCCAGTGCGATCATGTGATCCTGGCCCACATAAATGCGGTCGCCGGGGAGCACCTGGTAGTTGGTGCCCACGCCGCCGCCTTGGGTAATTTCATCCCAACGGACCGGCAGGATTTGGTCGCAACCGGCCGGGGAAGGTCGGGCGATCCAAATGTTTTTGCTCGATAAGCGGCTGAGGCCCTGCACCTGGCTAATGGCATCCAGCACCGTTTCGTTGCCGGTGACGGGGAACCGCTGAATGTTGTCGCCGAAGCCGGCCCCTTGCGTCACGACGTAATACACTTTGCTGTTGTAGGCGTAGATGTCGACGGCCACCAAGGGCGCATCCAGATACTGGGTAAGATGCTTTTCAATGGCCTCGGTGGCCTGCGAAATCGTCAGGCCGGCTACATATACCTGGCCGTAGGTGCCTAAATTAATGGTGCCGTCGGGTCCCACCAAATGCTCCCCGGCAATTTGCTGCTGGCCGCCGGATTCGTTCAGCGAGAGCGATACCTGGGGATCTTTCAGCGTGCGGCGCAATTGCTTCAAGACCGCCGCCTGGGCCTCTTCCAACGACTGCCCGCCGACTTTCACTTTGCCGTAGGCCGGGCCCAAATTCAGCATGCCGCCGGGTTCCACCAGGTACAGCCCGCGAATCGGGTTATCCAGTTTGGTGGTGGTCGGATCGGCGTCGACCTGCAACACATCCAGCGGTTGAATCTGAAATGGTTCCTTGGGAATGATCCGCAAGGCGTCAATCAACAAGATATCCGGCGGCTCGATCATGTAAGGCGGTAGCGAGACCATGTTCTTCTCGGTCGGCACAAACTGGCACGGCGCACCGACCGCCGCAGCCGGCACCGGCCGCAAGCCCGACCAGGTGCGACACCCAGGGCAACTGGCCAAAACCACCAGCAGCAGGGCCAGCCGCAATCGGGACGCCAGCGATCGAAAATCACGCGACATGGTCAGGCCAAAGGGAACGAGTTCAAAAGACGAAAAAGCGAAGCGCCCGCCGAGTTATCTAAACTTCCCAGATTAACTATTTCAAAATCACGATCGCTGCGATCCACCAATCGACAAACTCCGCGCGATCCACAGCCTTTGAATAATCGGCAAAGTTTAACACAGACTTTTCTCGAAACTTGCCCCGGACCCGAACCAATCGCATGAAACTTTGAAGGTTGCCCGGACTATGCCCTGCTAAATGCCAGCGGGATGTGATTTTTTGACGCTTGCACTGTCCCACGCCCGGCAGTTCGTTGACAGCGATCTTCAGACAAGTAGGATGGACCGTAGGGGCAGATTCGTAATTCCAAGGGGCAGTGCCGCACTTTCTAGGCGACCATTTCAGTCTTTTGTGGCGCAGGCACGTAGAAGTTACCGTCAACCGGCGTAGCCGCAGGGCAATACTGTTTTCCAAAGGTCGATGCATCCATGAAGCAACTCAACATTAAACTGCTGTCAATTCTGGCGATTGTCGTTGTGGTGCTAACCGGCAGCGTTGTCGCGGTTCACGGCATCCAAATGAACCGCAATATCGATTCGCTTCTCAAGCGAGCAGAAGCTGCCAAAAAGGACGATATGCAGACAGCGCTGACGCTGTTCCAAAGGTACCGCACCTATAAGCCGAACGATTTGCAGCGGAATGCGGAGTTTGCAACTCTTTTGGCCGAAAAAGCGCAATCCACGCTGCTCGCCATTGATTACGGCACGGCCCACAGCGTGATGATTCAGGCGATGACTGGTTTGGAAAATCAGCCGGAATTGAAAAGTACACTCGATGATTTGCAGCACAAGTTGATTGAACTGAATATTACTTTCCACGAATTGGGCCAGGCGCGCGACGATCTGCTCAAATTGAAGGCGAAAGGTCAGGGCGACGCGAAAACCGACATGCAGTTGGCCCAGTGCTACATTAGCACCGTGGAATTCGGTAAAGCCCGGGAATTGTTAGAAACGCTTATTGGTTACGACAGCAAGGCCAAAACGTTTGACGTCTCGAAAGCCACCGCGCCAAAGGAAATCGATGCCTATTGGCTGTTGGCGAATTTATTTCGCGACAAGCTACGCGATGAACAAGCGCCGGACCGGATTGAAATGGCGGACCGCGTAATCGATCAACTTGTCAAAGTGAATTCAGAGAGCGCCCGCGCCTTTTTGATGCAGGCTCAGTATCTGGCATCGTACCAAACGGTCGAGAAGGCGCGGCCTGCAGTTGCGCGGGCTTTGGAGCTTGCGCCGGACGATGCTGAAGTGCTGCTGCACGCAACCGAGCTGGCCTTGCAGTCGGACGAGTCCGCTAAAGCCGAAACGTACATCCTTAAGGGAATTGAAAAATATCCAAAAGACTGGCGCTTTTACCGGTTATGGGCGCAGTTGGCTGAAGTGCAGAAAAATCCTGCCGAAGCAAAGAAGCGAATTGAAAAGGGCTTGGAAGCGCTGCCGACAAATCTTTACTTGCTGGACCTGTGTTTCGATCGGCAGATTCGGGAACGAGATTTTGAGGGTGCACGCGTCACGTTGAAAAAGCTTACTTATGCCCGGCTTCGGCAGGAATATCGCGACTACGGGGAAGCCCGGCTGCTGATGGCGGAAGGCAACATGCTCGAGGCCAGCCAATTGCTGGAGCAATTGCAACCCAAGCTGGGAAAAATTCCACAGCTTTCGCACATGACGGACGTGCTTTTAGTGCAGTGCTATACCGCGCTGAACCAGCCCGACCGGTTACTGAACGCGGCCCGGCGAATTCCTAATACGCCCGAAGGGCAAATCGCCATGGCGATTGCCGAGCAATCTTTGGGGCAAGGCGACAAAGCGCTCAAACGATATGAGGGCATCGCCAAGATCCTGGAAGAGAACAAGAAGATGGCCAATATGCCGCAATTGCCCAGTGCCATATTCCAACTGCGGCTATCCGATCAGTTGCATAAACCAAAAGAGCAACGCGATTGGAAGGAAGTTGAGGAATTGCTCGCGAAGATGCGCGATCAAAAAACGGTGCAGGAGCCCGCCGGATCGTTGATGCAAATTACTTTGCTATCGGCCAAAGGCGAAAAAGCACAAGCGCAACAAGTTCTTGATGGACTGCTCAAAAGCTACCCGAACGATGTTGCGGTTTTAATGCGGGCCGTCGGGTTTGCCTTGCAGGATCAGAAGGCCGATCGGGCGATGCAAATTATCGAATCGGCTTCGCCAGAAGTACGAAACAATCCCATGCTCATCGCGGGCCGCGTCGAAGCGGTTCTTGTCGGCGGAGGCAAGCCGGAGGAAATTAAGTCGTCGCTGCAGGAAATTGAACGCAGCGCGGAAAAGCTTCCCACCGATGACCGTGTGCGAATTTTCGGCAATCTGGGGATGGCCTCTCTG
>DASXPQ010000491.1:0-4655 GCA_036493575.1 Pirellulales bacterium | reverse complement strand
CTTCCCCAGCCCCACGCAGCCGCCTCCTGACATGGTCACCCCGGCCTTCGAGCACATGCTCGCCTTCGGCGAAATGCGCGAACTCTCTGAGGAAGAACTTGCCCGAGCGGTAAAAATCGATCCCAGCCAAATCGCGGGCCTCGGCCCCACGCTGGAATCTCTGAAAGCCGCCCTCGAAGAGCGCAAACGCAAAATCCTGCAAACGTACGAAACCGAAACTGCCCAAAAATCGGCCGCCGACGAATATCGCGAAACCGGCGAGCAAATCGCCCCGCCCAAGCAGTTGCGTGATCGCTTCCGCCGCGCATTCCAAGAGGAACAAATCCGCGATCTGGAGCGAGTCTGGTACGCCCACGACAACGACAATTCACCGTTCGCCCGGCAGCTGGTCAAACTGGTCGACCGCCTTGGCGACAAATACGAAGTCGACGAACTGGCCTCCAAGTACGATTTCACCGGCCGCACTCCCATGGATATTCCACAGGCCCTTGAAATCAAAGAAGAATTGGAAACCATCGACCGCCTGCTCAAGCAATTAGAAGAGGCCGCCAAGAACGCGCAAATTGCCGTCATCGATTTGGAAGAGCTTGCCCAATATGCTGAGCCCGGCGACATGGACAAGCTCTCGCAAATGCAGCGCCAGGTCGAAGAGCTGCTCCGTCACATGGCCGAACAACAAGGCCTGCAGCGCGGCAAGCGCGGCTACGAACTCACCCCCAAAGCCTATCGCCTGTTCCAAGGTCGTCTGCTGGAACAAATTTTTTCACACCTGCAGGCTGCCCGCAGCGGCCGCCATCAAGGTCCAATCATCGGCGAAGGCGCCGTCGAGCTGCAGCAAACCAAGCCCTACGAATTCGGCGACAGCGTCGCCAACATGGACATCCCCCAATCGCTCATCAACGCCATGATCCGCGGCGGCGCTAACCTGCCGCTGCGCATGAAGACCGAAGACATCGTTATTCATCGCACGCGCAACAACCCCAAGTGCGCCACGGCTGTGCTGATGGATATGAGCGGCTCCATGCGCTACGGCGGACAATATATCAACGTCAAACGCATGGGCTTGGCCCTCGACGGACTCATCCGCCGCGAATACCCCGGCGATTTTCTGCAGTTCATCGAAATGTACACCTTCGCCAAGCCGCGCAGCACTGGCGAAATTGCCACGCTGCTCCCCAAGCCAGTGACCATTTTCGATTCCTACGTCCGCCTCTGGGCCGACATGAGCGATCCGGAAGTCAGCGAAATTCAAATCCCGCACCACTTCACCAACATCCAGCACGCCCTGCAAATGGGCCGGCAATACTTGTCGCAGCAAGACACGCCCAATCGGCAAATTGTGTTGATCACCGACGGCCTGCCAACGGCCCACTTTGAAGGCCACAAGCTATTCCTGCTCTATCCGCCCGATCGCCGCACCGAAGAAGCCACCATGCGCGAAGGACAACTCTGCCAGCGTGAAGGCATCACCATCAACATTTTCCTGCTCCAAAGCTGGAGCCAATCGAGCGAAGACATCCAATTCGCCTACCGGCTGGCCGAATCCACCAAAGGCCGCGTCTTCTTCACCGCCGGCAAAGATCTCGATCGCTTCGTCGTCTGGGACTACCTCAACCGCCGCCGCTCCATCGTGGCGTAGCCCATAAAGCCGCGACTGCTGGTCGCATAGCCCGCGCTACTCATCAGTTATCCCGCGCATACTCCGTCACCAGCCAGCGCTTGCCCGCCTGCACGAATTTCACTTCCAGCCGCCCCAAATATTTGACCGGGTACGGCATGTTCTTGTCGATCAACTGCCCCGTCGCAAACACCCGAAACTCCGCTGTGGCCGTCATCGGCTTCGCCGCGCGATCCAGCGTGACTTCCATCGCACTAATGCTCACCGATTCCACTTTGGCACGCCCGATCCACCGTCGTGCTTCCGCTTTCACTTCCGCCGCCGTTGGCGCAATGAATGCCGCTACCGCATCCAAATCATTCCGCTCTGCCGCCGCGGCAGCATCATAAATCACATTGGCCACGCTTTCCCGATCGGTCACGACCAGGCGATCGATCAAAAATGCCGCCCCCATCACCACCGCCACGCCGGCCATCAGCGCGAGCACATATGCCCGCCCGCTTTTCAAAAAAAATCCCCCCAGCACCAGCAAGATCAAACCGCCGCCGACAAGAACCGGCGTCGGATCTTCCGTAAACCAAATGATGGGTGCGGAATCGGACACGATATCAGTGAATTAGCTCCGAACGTCGTCGGAGGATTCTGTCGACGAGGCGTGCCGCGCGTCATTTTGTAACGCCGTCAAACGACGTCTTTGAACGCGAAACACATTGACCATTGCGATTACCGCCACGCACAACAAAATGGCCACAATGGGCCCCAGCGTAAAAATCGGCTGCCACGGCGGCACGTCCGATGGCGCCGCGTCATCGGCAGGCTTCTCAAATGCTTCACGCCCCATCGCCCGCTCGCGCGCATGAAATTTTGCTTCGATCGATGCTTCCCGCCGCTCAAACTTGGGCCCGACGGTAAACACTGCTGCAATCGCCGCCAGCGAAAACAACATCACCCAGAACCAAGGCGATTCGGTCACTGAAGCAGACGCTTCTGATCGAGATTGCGACATCATCCGCTCGTCGCTTTCTGAACCTGGTTGCGAATATAATGCTGAATCGCCGCCAGCCCGCGCATCCGCACCATGCCCAGCGTCTCCAGCAGACCCAACCGCTTCAGCAAATCATCCGGCGACGCCGCCACTTCTTCCGGCGTAGATCCGTTGAATACATCGGCCAAAATGCTTACGAAGCCTTTCACCGTTGGAGCCTCCGGCGCACAATCGGCGAAAATCTGTACGCGGCCGTCGACCAGCTCGACCCAAATGAACGTCGGCGTCTGGCATTCCGAAATCCGGTGCATCCCGGCATCGCGCTCTGTCCGAAACCGCTCGGGCAGCGGCGGCAACTTTTCAGTGAACTCCAGCAGCAACTCCAACCGTTCGCGCGGCTCCAAATCAGCAAACTCCGCGACGATCTCGTCTAGCTTGGCAACCGCCATGGTCACCCCGTCGCCGCCGATTGCGGCGCTCCCCGCTGAGAAACTGCCTCCGTCGCCACGCTTCCCGGTTCCGCCCCCTTGGCAATTGGCATACCAACCATATTGCCCCACTCCGTCCAGGAGCCGTCGTAGTTTTTCACGTTGCCAAAGCCGAGCAAGTATTTCAGCACGAACCACGTGTGGCTGCTCCGTTCGCCAATCCGGCAGTAAGCAATGGTCCGCCCGCGCCGCGACAAAGAGTTTTCCTTGCAATACAGTTTTTCTAGTTCCTTCGCCGGCTTGAACGTCCCGTCCTCTTGCACCGCCTTCGACCACGGAATGCTAACCGCCCCCGGAATGTGCCCACCGCGCAGCGCGCCTTCCTGTGGATAGTCAGGCATATGCAGCATTTCGCCGGTGTATTCGCCCGGCGAGCGCACATCCACCAGTGGCTTGCCCGCCCGAGTGTGCTTCAGCACTTCATCGCGAAACGCGCGAATCGAAGGATCAGGCTCTTTCGCCGCGTACTGAGTACTCGGGTATTGCTTTTCCGGCTCGCGCGACCACTCCCGGCCGTCCAGTTCCCACTTCTTACGGCCGCCGTCCATCACCAGGCACTTTTCGTGGCCGTACAGCTTGAACACCCAAAACGCATAGCACGCCCACCAATTGTTTTTGTCGCCGTAAAACACCACGGTGGTGTCGTTGCTAATGCCTTTCGACGCGCACAATTGGGCAAACCGCTCCGTCCCGATGTAATCCCGCACAATCGTATCTTGCAAATCGGTGTGCCAGTCGATCATCACCGCCCCCGGCACATGCCCCTGGGTATACAGCAGCACATCCTCATCCGACTCCACAATCCGAATGCTCGGGTCGTTTAAATGCTCCGCCACCCAGGCGGTGGAAACCAATACCTCAGGATGTGCGTAGGATGCCATACTATATGTCTCGTTTAATCAAAAGCTCCAGCGATCCCGCGAACGCTGGACAAAATAGGTGAATAACAGAATTGTTGCGGTTTTTGCCGGCGAGGGAATGTCCTCCGCCGGCCGCGCAGCAGTCGCCCGGTAAGCAAGCATTCCTAAGTCCAAGCCGACATTCAGCATACAAGATTATTTTCTGCCCGCAATTGGCCAAGAATTACCTCCGAAAAACGAATAATCCTTGATTGCAACGACCGGTCGGTAGACACTAATATAAGCCTGCCGCATCACACACCTGCCGGCTTTCCATTCCCACACACACCTGTACTCCGACGCCACCGCGCCAGAGGTACTACACACATGACGCCCCAGGGGCTGGTCGTCCATGCGACGACCCGGCCACGCAATGGATTTGCGGGCCATACGGTTCCAGTTTTATTGAACGTTCTAATTTGGCTGTTTTCCGGTTGGGCTTGCTGTGCCCTGGCGGACGATCAGACCGCTGCGCCCGCTTCGCGCCCCAGCGAAACCGCTGTCGCCAGTCAGTCGGTTGTCAATTCAACGCCGAAGTCGGATCGAACCGCGATTTCAAAGCTGGCCGAAGATTCGAACCCAAAATCCGCCAAATCCGGTCAGTTCAAACAAGGCGATTGGCCGTTTCATCCCCTGTCGCGCCCCGACATACCTAAGCTAACCAA
>DASXPQ010000490.1:0-3828 GCA_036493575.1 Pirellulales bacterium | reverse complement strand
GAAATCTCCCGGCGCGCTCGATCGACCAACATCAGCCGCGCATCCGTCCGGTTCGCCGGCGGCTCCTGCGCAATCAACTGCTTCGGCAATTCGTAGTCGTACTTGTCGAGTTCAGAAGTCACGGGATAGATCAACGAGTTTTTCTGTTCTTGTGCAACCCGGGCGACTCATTCTAGTGAGTCGCGACCTTGTCGCGCAGGGCTGTGAACATGCGTCCACAAATTCAACATTTTTCCCGGGATGATAGCACTCACCACTCGGTCCAAGTGGCCGAAATCACGGCACTTAGGAACCGCGCCACACAACGCGCCATTTTCCCACAACAAGCTCGCTTGACGAAATGGAAAAATCCCACCACCATCGGACCAAATCGATTGCCCGCCGCACGCGCCGGCTTCTGGCCACAGGACCGGCGCTACGGCGAAAACAATTCGTCCATCGCGGAAGGATACCGAGATGGCTTGCAGCCTCGGGCCATGCTGTCAGTGCCGCAGGCTGCCGGTCTCCAACCTGTGAGGGTGCAGGGAAGTCGCCCGGGTTGGAGGCACTTTTTTATGCCAGCTACCCAGCATGTCTGCTCGCCGCTCGATTGTAAAAACTTCGCTTGCTCCCAGCGGCCTTAATCGCTAAATAGCCCACCTTGTGTCCGTCTCGAGATCTCGCGCCGGATGCTCCGCCACGTTCGTGGCTTGCAGGTTGCTTCGACATTCCAGGGTTGCTGTTCGAGTGGGAATCTGCGAACTGCCCAGCGATTGGGTTTGCGCTGGTAGTCGCCGGCTCTACAATTGAGTCGCTAATCGCAATATTTCCCATTATTCGTCAGCTGCACCTTGATATGTCGGCGCCTCGCCATGTTCCCGTTCTGCTGGCAGAAGTTCTGTCAGGGCTGAATCCACAGCCCGGCGGAGTTTTTGTCGACGGCACGCTTGGTGGCGGCGGTCACGCCAGCGCCCTGGCGGAAAAAATACAACCAGGCGGCCAGGTCATCGCATTAGATCGCGATTACGCAGCAATCGATGCCGCTCGTAATAACTTAGTCGCGTTGCCAATCAAATACATTCATGCCAATTACTGCGACCTGCCGGAGGTGTTAACTGCAGAAAATGTGAACGCCGTGGATGGAATTTTGCTCGACCTCGGATTATCCAGCGATCAATTGTCCGATGCCTCGCGCGGTTTCAGTTTCGATGCCGACGGCCCTTTAGACCTGCGGTTCGATACCCTGTCCGGCGAGCCGGCCGCACGCCTGGTTAACCGCTTGAGCGCTGAACACCTGGCCGATTTGATATTTCATTACGGAGAAGAACGTTTTAGTCGCCGCATCGGCCGAGCCATTGTCGAAGCGCGCCACCACGAGCCCATTCACACCTCGCGTCAACTCGCCGAAATTGTCCGCCGTGCGGTGCCAGCCGTCGCTCGCCAGCAACGGATCGATCCAGCCACACGAACATTTCAAGCCCTACGAATCGCCGTAAACGATGAACTCAAATCACTGGAATTTGCCTTACGGAGGTTACCCGACGTTTTAAAGCCCGGCGGCCGACTGGCGATCATCAGCTTCCACTCGTTGGAAGATCGTCGCGTCAAGGAAGCATTTCGTGACGATCCGCGCCTGCAAGTTTTAGCAAAAAAACCGATTACTCCGCACGAAGCGGAAATCGCCCGTAACCCGCGTAGCCGCAGCGCCAAACTGCGGATCGCAGAGCGAAAATAACCAAACCACGGACGGTATCGACGACCACGCCTCAAGGAGGAGGCCCAATATGGCACATGAAGCCAAGCTCGGAATGGTATTTATCGGCATCTTGCTAACGGTGTTCAGCGCCCTGCTGATCAAAAAAATGACGAAGCATGGAAACGTGCCCTCGCCAATGAGCATGAATGCCTCGACGACAAAATCGCCTGAAGCTGGCTCGTTTTCTCGTCTGCCGCTCCAGCCGACTCCGCCGACGCTGGTCAAGCCGCTGTCTGAAAATACCCAGCCCCCGGAATTCACTGCCGACACTCGCGACATTCCCAATCAAAACAAGGCCGACGTCTGGAGCAGTGCCAAGTCAAACCCCGTCAAAACAGAAACCGCCGGCATCAACTCCAACTCTTCAGCCGCTGCACCCCCTTCCCTTCTGGCTGAACCATTGCCGGTGGCCGAAGTGGGCTCTCGCTACAAAGAGCCGGTCCCCTACCGTTCCAGTTATGCGGCGACAAGCGAAGAGCCCAAACCCGCACCGACCGTTTCCGCTCGGCAAGAACAGCCGAAACAGCCTGTCGATCCTTTCCCAAGAATCAATGCGGTCGATGTCTCACCTGCAACCGATCACGCGGCCGAAAATACAGCCCCACCTGCATCCCATCGACAGTCCAATCCCCCAGCCACGACCGGTGTCGCCGAAACGAAAAGTCCTCCCATCAACAGCCTCCGCGTTGCACAATCCAATGCTCCTTCAGGATTTGATGCCCGCAGTACTGCCGGAAGCAATGATCGGTACACCATGCCGGATAGTCCGCCGACGGTCCGCCAAAATCCATCGCCCACTTACAGTTACCCGCCGCGCGCTTCAATGCCAACGGAATTCATGCCGTCGGCTGCCATGTCTGGCGTGGTGCCCGCTTCCGCTCCGCCTGCCGGCATTCAGCGCAATGGCGATCAATACACTTGCGGCCCCAACGATAGCTTTTGGACCATCAGCCAAAGGGCCTACGGCGCCGGCGGCTATTTCAAAGCATTGTTTGAACTCAATCGCAAACGCACCAAAGATTCCGAAGACCTGAAAGTTGGCGAAGTGCTCACCGTCCCCGACGAAGCAATCATCCGTCGCATGTATCCCGATTTATGTCCCAAGCCGCGCAAGCTGATAGCCGGCACCCAGCAGCGCATGGTCGCCGCCAGCAACCGCTTGCAAGGAGCCGCCCACGTTTACACCGTGGTTGATGGCGACACCTTGTTCGAAATCGCTCGCCACGAGCTCGGCAAACCCTCTCGCTGGGCGGAAATCTACGATTTAAACCACGACATCTTGGGCGACGATTTCGATTATCTCCGCCCCGGCACCGAACTGATCTTGCCCGATAGCTCCAGCGGGTCGTCAACTCTCCGCGGCAACACTGCCACCCGCCAACCCGAGGCGGTTTATCCGCGGTAACCCTTGGCCACTTGAGCTTCGGATTTATTTTGCGGCAGGCAATTGATCCAAGAATCGATCCAGCGCCGCAAAAAACTGCCGCGTGCGCGAGTCGTTGTGGTCGCCCCCCTGGATCACCACAAACTGCTTCGGCTCGTTCGCCTCTTCAAAGAGTTTTTGCCCCAAGCGAATCGGCACAATCGTATCGGCATCCCCGTGTATTTGCAAAAGCGGGCCATGATATTTGCCGATCGCGCCGGCGGAATCTAACTTAGTACGCATCATCTTCACCGGCAGCCACGGGTAATGAAACGCCGCGACATCCGGGGCACTACTAAACGTGTTTTCCAACACCAGTCCGCGTGCCGGCGCCTCTGACGCCAACTGCACCGCCACCGCTCCGCCAAGCGATTCGCCCATGAGCACAATCTCGCTTTCCGGCACCTCCGCCCGTTTCGCCAGCCACGTGCGGGCTGCACGCCCATCCGCCAATATTCCCGCTTCCGTCGGCTGGCCGGCGCTCCGCCCGTACCCACGGTAATCAAATTCCAATACCGCCACGCCCATCTGATGCAATGTCTCTAGCAGATCAGCTCGATGGCTCAAATTTCCGGCGTTGCCGTGCGCGAACAGCGCCACCGCCCGCGGATTCTCGCACGGCACAAACCAACCGTGCAAATGCGTACCGTCTGCGGCGTCAAACCAGACA
>DASXPQ010000489.1:0-2488 GCA_036493575.1 Pirellulales bacterium | reverse complement strand
CACGCGGTTTTTAGCGCAATTCATGCTCTTCTCCACGATGTAAACAGGGAAGTCTGCAGAAACCTTACCGTCATTATAGAAAGACAATCCGCCCCCTCGGGCCGGCCCACAATTTCCACGGGCCAGAACTGCCTTGCTTAGATTTCTGCCGGGGGATAAATAAAGTGGCCGTCGATCGATCCCTTTACCAGGGAAAATCCTTTATGCTGAACCGGCCGCCCAACCGCCGGCAAATTTACTAAGTGCTAAATAATTAACGACTTATACCGAATATTACTGCCTCCGTTCCGCCAGGGCAATATCGAATCCTTCCTCACCTACGCACTTCGCAACTGTTGAGGTCGCCAGCGGTTCGGCATTTTTCAACCGCCAATTCTGGGCATCCCAGCACCCAGTTCCACCCGCTCACCGTGCCATTAGCCCTTCGCCGCTTCCCTGGCCATCTCTACCACTGCCTGCGCCACCAGCGGCGATGGCCCCAAGTGCCTCGTCAAAATCCATTCCTTTCCGCTGCTCGCTTCCCTCTGCGCCTTAACTGCCTTCTCAATCTGCTCCAGCACTTCTCCCACGAACAGCAAATGCGGCTGCACCACAATCTGCCGAAACTCACTTCGCGCTGCAACATCAAGCGCCTCCTCCAACGTCGGCTTGGCCACAGCCACAAAGCCCACGTCCACTCGGCCGACAGCAGTTCGTTCCGCCCGTAAGGCTGCAAACCGCCGCACCGCGCTGATCGCCGCATCATCCGAGCTTCCGCGACCAACCAATATCAATAGCGTCGCAGCCGAATCAACCGGCGGCAGGCCGGCCAACGCCTCGGCATACCGCTGCGCCGAAAGTTCCACAATCCGCTCCTGACATTCCAGCGCCGGCAACTGATCGATCACCAATTCCCCCGGCTGTCGCCCCCCGCATTCCGATCTGCGAGGTCCACAATCACGCCCTAAATTCCTGATTGCCTTCCCTCCACCTGCTGTTTGCTGCTCTTCGCCTGCCACCTTCCGCCTACCGACTACCCCTTCTGCCACCGCCGCCGGAATATCGCGCTTCGCATGCCCGGCCGAAAACAACAACAGGGGCGCCACCGTCAACCGCCGAACTTTCCGCTCCAGCAGCCGCTGCACCCCCGTCGCAATGTCCGGCTCCGCCAATTCCAAAAAACATGCCTCCACGCAAAACTCCGTCGCCAGTTCCGCCACCTGTCGGGCCACCGTTTGAAACTCAGCCAACCCCTGCTCGTCGCGCGTCCCATGCCCCACCAAAAGCAGGCCCCGGCCCTCTCTCTCTCCTTGTGGTTGAGAGCTGGATTGAGGCGTATTTGGAGCACTCCCTCCGTCGCTGGGTAATCCCTTGTCCACAAAAATCCTGCTATATTAAAGGCTTGGGGGAATCGTTTATTCGTCTCGAACTGGGAATTCTCGAACTGAGATTCACGCGCACCTCGCAGCTTGTAATTCCAATCTCGACGCCGCGTCGTCAACCTTCATTCTACCCGCCACTCGCACACCGCCACACACCGTGTCTGTTGCAGCAGCCCAAAAATTCGCTTACTTCACCATGACCGTCGGCGGCCGTGCCGGCGAGCACTTCCTGCTCGATCGCACCACACCCACGCGCTTTGGCCGCGGCGAAAATTGCGAAATCACCCTCGGCGATCCTCTCTGCTCTCGCGTCCATTCCGAAGTCTTGCTCGATGACGAGGGCCGCTGGATCATTCGCGATGCCGGCAGCCGCAACGGCACCTTTGTCAACGGACAAAAAACCGACGAAGCCGTCCTCGACGAAGGACACAACATTCGCGTCGGCTCCAACGAGTTCGAATTTCATCTCGCCGATCAGCCCCCCACCATCAACGCCGAACCGGAAGAAACGTACACCAACACCATCGTCCGCGATACTCCAGTCCGCGATGTCGAAGCGTCCCTCACCGATACCGGCGTCCTCGGCCTCGCCGCCGTTCGCGATTTCGATCAGGCCAAGCAACTCCTGGTGCTGTATCAGCTCAGCATCAAGCTCCTCGGTTGTCCGCAGCCTGACGAAGTCGTCCGCATTGCATTAGAGTTATTGCAGGCCCAAACCCGCGCTTCCATCGTCGGCTTCCTCTGGGTCGACGACGAAGGCCGCCTCAAACCCAAGCTCGTCATTCCCGCCGGCTCGCACGAAGCCACCGAACTCAGCGACGCCCTCACCGAACTCGTCTGCCGCCAGCGCCATGCAGTCTGGATCGCCAAGCAGCGCGGCAGCCCGCAGTCCGACAGCCTCGGCCACTATGCCGATGCGCTCTGCGTCCCCCTCACTTTCGAGCGCACCACCTTCGGCGCTGTCCATGCTTATCTCGAACAGGGCCGCTTTCGCCAAACCGATTTCGATTTTGCCATTTCGCTGGCCCACATCTTGGAAATCGCCCTGGTCCGCGCCCGTCATCAATCCACGCTGGAAACCGATTATCATCGGCTCATCGAAAAATCGTCCATCTTTGGCGAGCTCA
>DASXPQ010000488.1:0-5685 GCA_036493575.1 Pirellulales bacterium | reverse complement strand
CTTGCCCGTCAACCATCACCATCGCGGCCAGACCAACGAGATTCTTCTCTTTCCGCTGTTCGGTGACCAATTTCCCCAGCCAGGCCCCCGCTGGGCCGTCGATTTTCGCAGGCCCATCATATCTGGAATCGAATAACCCGCTCGCCAGGATTAACAACATCACCACGTAAATCACGAGAGTCAAAACAGCGACGATGAGCCATCGTCTAATAATCTTTAAGCTTTCGACGCTCTTCGCACTGCTCAACGTGGTGTGCTCTTCTGTCGAGTCATCTCCGCCGAGACCAGCAAGCAGCTTGAGCAACTCCTGACGTCGCGGCTCAAGCTTACTGCATACGGCGAGTTGATTGATGTAATCAATGAAACAATAGGTCCCCCACAGAAAGACGAAAAATGGCATCGCACCACCGACAGCGCCTAACCAGTTGTCAGACATCCGCCAGGCACTATGGGCAAAGAATGCCAGGATTGAAATGGTAAACGGCAGTAAATACCACCAGAACACATTGCGCAGCAACCAGATTTGATGCTCCACCTGGGTCAGTGAATTCTTGACGCATTTCAGCAGCGGTTCACCGGGATCGCTCGGCGTCTGCGGGTGGCGCATTCGATCGATCAGGAAGAATCCGATGCACCAAAGAATAGCTGGCACAGTCAGCCACCACGTCCAAGGCAGGGAACTCGTCAGGCCTTTATAAATCCAGTAGGGCAACAGCAGCAGTCCCACGAGGACTTCGAGGACATCTCGACGGAGAATGGTTGCGCTGAAATCTCGTTGGTTACGCTGCACTTCTTTCAGCAGCAAGTCGGCATCGATCGTGATGCGCGTCTGAGATGATTGTACTTGCCAGGCCCGCTGAAAATTATCGGGGTCCATGAGATTCCCCTTTCATCAGTTCGCTCAGAGCTTTTTTCGCTCTGTTCAGTTTCACGCCCACGTTGCTCTCCGAGATGCCCAGCACCTCGGCCATCTCCTTATAACTCAGGCCGTCCAGATACAGCAGCACGAGCGCCGCATCGGTTTTCGGTAGCTGGTGGATTGCGTTGTAAAGCTGCTCAACAGTCTCTCGCTGTTGAGCTTGCTCGCCACTTTCACAACCATCAGCTACTACGGTTTGCACCTCCACGAGCGGCCGCTGCCTCGAGCGACGCGGTTTGTCTTTCCGGTGCCAGTTCATCGCCGTGTGCAGCGCCACGCGATAGAACCATGTCGCTGGGCTCGCCTTATGCTCGAACTTTGATAATGACCGCCAAGCCTGCAGCAAAATCTCCTGCGCAAGGTCCTGGCATTCGTCGCTGGTGAGAGTGTAAGCGCGCGCCACCTTCATGACCGAGGAGCTATGCTCGCCGAGCCAATTCATAAACAGCGATTTTTGATCTTCGTCAAGCAATCCAAAATCTCGGTTTCACAAGTATTGGTAACTCCAGCAAGCGTTGACTTACAAAAAAAGCACCGCAAATGACTTCCTGACGAGAAGGTGGACAGACCAATCCTGTTGGGTTGCCCAGCTTTGAGTAGGCAAAAGTGCCAATCTATCAGTCGTCTCTTATCTCGCGTCGGCGTGAAATACCGAAGCCTAGACCGCTCGGCCTCGCGTGCAAGGCCCAAAAAATCGCTTACAAATTGGGCCACTTATCCGTTAGGCTTTGCCCGCTAATTCATTTCATCCAATTTGCTGGGCTATGGATGTCGCAGGACTGGATGCGAAAAAGGCAGCTCCTCGTCTGGTCGAATTCCATGAAAACGTAGAAGTGCCTTCAGTTTTTCATTCCTTGCTTTAAGTTCTAAGCGAGAAGACTCCACTTGCTGGTCTTGTGCAAGTGATAGTGTTTGCTGCAAATGGACGGCCAATTCACGATGGTCTATCCACCAGCACTAGCCAGAGCAAGTCACGGATTGAGAATCGCAGTTTCATACCCCGCATTGTAGCCGATGGGCGGGGGAGCAAGCTCACCTACACCGTAGCCCAAAAAAATCGCTTACAAATTGGGCCACTCTTCTGATATGATCATTCGTACACTACCATCGATCTTTGGCAATTCACCCAATCCGTACCCTCACTCCGTGCGTGACAAAGCGACTACACGCGTACCACGCCCGAAGCCCGCGACGAGCGTAATTCGTTCCCATGTTCCGGGTGGCATGCTTTCGCGCAGCGTAAGCATGTCGATCAGCCGAGTCGCCTGCTCTAAACGCAGCGTAAGCGTGACAATCAGCGCCAACAATTCACCAAAACCACCAACCCTCCCTCGGACGTAAACTCACTCCCTTTTGTCCACCGCCATGCTCCCCACACCCACAAATTCCCGAGCCCCCACGAAAAAAACCGCGACAGAATCACCCCATTCTGTCCCAAAAATAAAACCCCCGGACAAAACCTCGCACGACCCATTCCACCGCCACGAATTCCAAATTCCTACTTCCTACTTCCTAAATTCCGCCTCACCCCGGTGGCCACTCCATATGCCGTCCACCCAGAATATGCAAATGCAAGTGATCCACTGTTTGCCCCCCGTCCGGCCCGCAATTCACCACCACCCGATAACCGTTCTTCAATCCCAATTTCCGCGCCACGTCCCGAATCGCCATCCACAAGTGAGCCACCAGCGCCGCATCACCGTCCGACATGCCATCGAGATTCGTAATTTCCTTCTTCGGAATCACCAGCACGTGTGTTGGAGCTTTCGGCGAAACATCCCGAAACGCCAGGCACTGGTCGTCCTCATACACAATGTCTGCTGGAATCTCCCGATCAATAATCCGTTTAAAAATCGTCTTCGCCATGAATTATCCACCCCCAGTTTCCATGCCCAACTGTTTCATTTTCCGATACAAATTCGACCGGTGCAGCCCCAACAAATCTGCTGCATCACTCATGTTGCCGCCAGTCCGTCCAATCGCTTTGCGAATGTACTCAATTTGAAATCGATCGGTAGCGTTCGACAAGGGCTGATCCACCGTCAGCAAATTCGAGGCCTCCGGCGACGGCGACAAAATGAACGCCAAATCCGCCGGCTCAATCACATCCCCCACCACCAAAAATGCCAACCGCTCCATCAAGTTCCGCAACTCGCGCACGTTCCCCGGCCAAGGATGCTGAATCAACCGTTTCCGCGCCTCCAGCGAAAACTTCGGCGGCTTGCGCCGCGCCCGCCGGCAAAAATCACTCAAAAAATGCTCCGCCAACAACAAAATATCATCGCTCCGATCACGCAGCGGCGGCAATTCCAGCACCACCACATTCAACCGATAATACAAATCCTGACGAAACTTCCGCGCCCGCACCATGTCTGACAAACTCTGGTTCGTGGCTGCGATCACCCGTACATCGACCGGAATCGGTTTGGAGCCGCCCACCCTCACCACCACTTTTTCCTCCAGCACTCGCAGCAGCTTCGATTGCCCACCCGGACTCAAATCACCAATTTCATCGAGCAGCAGCGTCCCCCCCGCCGCCAACTCGAACTTACCCGGCCGTGACTCATGTGCATCGGTAAACGCCCCCTTCTCATGACCAAACAGTTCGCTTTCCAACAGTGTTTCCGCAATCGCCGCGCAGTTCACCGCCACAAACGGCCTGTCGCGTCGTGGGCTGCGATAATGAATCAACTGACTCGCTACTTCTTTGCCGGTGCCGTTCTCCCCCAGGACCAGTACCGCCAAATCAGTATCTGCCACACGCCGAATCGTAGACCGCAGCGCTTCAATCGCGGGACTATTTCCGATCAGTCGTACATCTTCGGCCGCCTGATCGACCATCTGCTTGTGCGATGCCAACAGCCGATCTCGATCCTGCGCATTTTCCAGCGCCACCACCGCATGCGATGCCAATTCAATCAAAGCAGTTTCATCATCGGCGGTAAACTCACCGACACGTTTATTGATCACCTCGAACACACCGAGCAGTTCTCCAGCCGCCGACCGCAGCGGCACCGCAACCAGCGTCCGAGTTTGATAACCCAATTGCGCATCCACTCGCCGGTTAACCGGATCGCGCACCTCCCGATGCGAAACCCGCCGGGGCTCATTCGTACGCAGCACTTCCCCCACAACCCCAGCATCGTCCGGCACACGCAGCTCCCCTCCCGGAACGCCCAAGGCCGGCCGCCCGACCAGTAGATGGTTCGTCCGATCCCACAAAAAGATGCTGGCCCGATCGGCATCCAACAGCTTCGTCGACGCCTCAGCCATTTGATTCAACAGAGTTTCCATCTCCTGCGTGCGGCCCCATTGCTGCACGATAGATAGAATCGTATCCGCCTGTGTCGCCCGCTGGCGCAGTCGAGCCCGCGAACGAACAATCCGCAAACCCGCTCCCAGCGCGGCAGCAATGCCCTCCAAACCCTGCGGCATCGCGCCAGGTTTTCCTGCCCCGCCTGTGCGGTGCAACACTAACACGTCACCGCTCGGGTCTCGAGGCGACAACGGAACCGCCAACCACAGACCCGCAACCTGCGCGCTCTCCTTATCCAAACATTCTCCAACAATTTCCGCCGGCCAGGCTTGTTGAATTCCCGCCTGAGCAATGCTCTGGCCCGCCCACCCTGCCACCGTCACCGCCACGAAATCCGCCGCCAGCCCCGGCAGCAACAACGCCAACGTTTCGTTGAGGTAATCAACCACCGTCTCAGCTCGCTCAGCCCGCAAAAGCATCTCAGCCGGCAACGCCGCCGCCAAAGAGCTGCCTCGGTTCCCCTCAATTGCTACAGCGCTCATTTGAATTTCAAACCCAGGTGAATCAGATAAAATCCCAGTCGTTCTACGCGACACATGTTAAATTGGTTGTGGCCTATGTGATACACAATCCTACAAATGTTGTCGTTACGGCGACAACGTGCGTTTCTAAGTATTTGACTCATTGAACCGGCCTTGTCAAAGCATTATCTTCAAGGGCCAATTGAAGATAAAACCATGGCCGGGAGGTGCACGATGGATCTATTTGATGCCAAAAAAGGCTTAATTCTTGGCGTCGCCAATGAGCACTCAATTGCCTGGGCGATTGCCAAACAGATTCTTGCCGAGGGGGGGCTCTGTGGTTTCTCGCATCTGCCCGATCGGGCTGACGACGAGCGGCAACGAAATCGCCGCCGGGTTTCACAGCTCACCGACTCGCAGTCTGGCGCCAAGTTCCTGGCACCCTTGGATGTGAGCAAAGACGCAGATATTAAAGCCTTCATGGACCAAGCGGCAAAGGAATTTGGCAAAATCGACTTCCTGTTGCACTCCATCGCCTTTGCCAACACCGACGATCTGGCACGCCCCACCATCGACACCAGCCGCGACGGCTTCAAATTGGCGATGGACATTAGTGCCTACAGTTTGCTCGCTTTGTGCAGCGCGGCTAGGCCGATTATGAATCGCGGTTGCTCCGTGTTAGCGATGACCTACTTCGGCGGCGAAAAAGTCGTGCCGCGATACAACGTGATGGGCATTTGCAAAGCGGCGCTGGATGCCTGCGTGAAATACGCAGCTTTCGATCTGGGAATTGACGGCGTGCGCGTCAATGCGGTTAGCGCCGGCCCATTGCGAACTCTGGCGGCACGTGCCGTAGGGTCAGATGGCTTCGAAGAGCTTTACGAACAGATGGCTCCGTTGGGCCGCAATATCACTCACGACGAAGTCGGCCGCTGCGGAGCATTTTTGCTATCACCGGCCTCTGAAGGTATTACCGGAGAGATCATGCA
>DASXPQ010000487.1:0-2840 GCA_036493575.1 Pirellulales bacterium | reverse complement strand
ACTCCTTGGATGACCTGGATGAAGAAACTCGCTTGACTTGCTTTGATGAACTTGGCGGCAAGGCATTACCGATTGCCGGTCCCATGTACGTGGCCGCTTTAAGGAACAAGGACAACGCGCATGTTAATCGGGCGGGATATGCGTTAGGGAAACTCGGCGATAAATCGGCAATTCTGCCGTTGATCGGAGCACTCATCACCACGCATAAGTTCACGGTGATCGAGGGGTCTGGTAATCCCAATCAAATGAGCGCAGGATTTTCGCCCGGCGGAGTGGGTGGGGGCGGGATGAGCCCGGGCGGAATGACTGTGGGGGGGTCCAAGCCTGTGACGGTCAAACGCGAACTGAGCAACCAGCAAGTGCTGGACGCGTTGGCGACATTGACCGGAGTGAATCTCGGGTTCGATCAAAAGGCGTGGAGAAACTGGTACGCTTCGCAAAAAAAGCCAGCGGCCGTCGATACCCGACGTGATTGAAGCCGGGCTTGCGATTACTTCAGTGCGGAGGGGCTGACGCCCACGTCGACAATGCTACAGGCTTGGATAACGTTCAAGCCCAGAGCAAGTGCCTTTTCGACAACCTCGGGACTATCGCTGCCAGGATTGAGCCATAGTTCGTCGCAGCCACGGGCGGCGACTTCATCAAGAGCCGACATTCCGATGGCGGGCGGCAGGTAGACGCTAACTCGATCGAGTTTTCCTGGCGGCACTTCGGCTAAAGAGCGGTATGCTTTGAGCCCTTCGATTTCGCCTCCCTTAGGGTTTACGGGATACACGGTGTAACCGCTCTGGCTGTGCGCGCGGACCGATTTATTGCCATACTTAGATCGATCGGTACTGGCGCCGAGAATGGCAACCGTAGGCATGCAGTGGTCCTTTCACGCCGCTTGATCTACAGCGCGCAAATTTGGTTTTCGCCTAGCAAATGACCACGGGGTAAGCACAGATAGCGCCACACGATCTTCCAAGTTCGGCCGGAAAATCGTCAGTAGCACCAATGGTAAATACCAACCCAGGAGCAGGCCGCCACCCAAGGGGTGCCAAAATTGGATGCCCAACATCACTGCGGCGGAACAACTCATCAAAGTACCCAGGTTCTTTTGTGCTGGCCAAATCATCAACGTCAAGCACATGGCAACAAACGCTGCGAGCACCGGAATACGATACACGGGATCGTTGAAACTAAGGCGCCAGAAGCCCTTGAGGTTTTCCATGCGGGGAAAGACCCAGCCGAACATTTGCCTTACGTCGGCGGAGAACGACACGTACGGATGGAAATACAAAATGGCCACCAGCAGCACTAACATCGAAATGACGCCGGTGGCAAACCGCGCTACGCCGCGCTGCCAATAAAAACTGCACCACAGCGGCAGGAGAAAAATTGGGTAGTAGAACATGCCGATCGCCAGCCCCAACAAAACCCCAGAGACGAGTGGCCGACGGTATAGGACAATCGCCCAGACTAATAAGGCAGCCAGTAATACATGGTAGACCTGGCCGATACGGTCAGCTGTATCCATATAGCGACCAGTGAGAATGGCAATATACGGTAGCAGAAGATATAAGACCGCGGCCGCAATGCCAGTTTTGATGTTGTCGAAATGACGATATCCAATCACCACCAGTCCGATGACAATGGCTAAATACGAAACGATGGCAACAGTTCTGGCGGTCGCCAATTCTTCCGCGCTGCGATTTCCGCCGACGGATGCCGACGATGGTTGGGTCGTTTGTTGCGCGCCTTGAAAAAGGATTCTGGTCGGCAATTGGAAGATTTCGAATACCCAGGGGTACCCGGGCCCAAATAGTGCGAGCGGCTCCTCGGCGGGAGGGTTTTCAAGTTTATCGCGACCGGCATCGGTTGGCGTCGCAGATGGATTTTCAGAAACCGTTAATTCGGCGGCTTCGGCCGACAGACGCTTGATCGACAACCTTTCTGCCGGCTTGTCGGTAGCGACATTCGCCATCAAGAAAATTAATAACGACAATCCCAAAAATGTCAGTCCGCCCACAGAAAGATTCGGTTCTAACAGCGGACGACGGACCATCAGCGGATCCAATAACATTCGAATGAGAAACAATCCGCCAATGGCAAAAAGCCAGATGTAACCTGTCTGCTCGTATGCGGCAGTCCCTCTCTCCTGCCCATAGATGACAAACAACAGGCCGGGTGCCAGAAGAATTAAGCCAATTAAGTCAAGATTGCGGACGCTCCACAGACGGTTGAACTTGAAAAAGAGCGAAATCATCAGCAACGACGAAAGGTAAACCCAAGTGGTTGGGCTAACCCGTTCGTAATAGACTAGAAAATCGCTCATATCTCTCTGGGACAATTAAAAGGCAGGGAGCCTGGACCCAACTGAATGAAGTCCGCCACCGGCTTTTGAAGACGGGCTAACCAGGTAAGAGGCGTGCAACCGCTGGAGCACGATTCGTATATTATTAATGCTGCAGTACAAAGCAGGATACGCCGGTTAACAGGGTTTGCAAGCCCTGTTCTAGCTGGAACTTGCGGCTAAACGCGCCCCTTCGATTGATAATTACCCCGGGCAATGAAGCTTCGTCGCCGCAGCGAAGCGTACCGTCACAAGAGAACTGGAACGGAGTCGTCGATCCGCCGATGTTTGGCGAGGTTCTCACACGGATAATTGAACGAAGCGTCGCTGCTTGCGCAGGACGAGCCGTCGGGACAAACGGCTTTATGAGGCGCGGATGACAAGTTGTGAATCCATGGTCGACGATGCGTCGGTGCCCCGGAATGTTCCGACGGTGGGGGCGGCCGCCAATGGGTCCAATCCGCTGGCAACTGCCACATGATGATCGGCCACGGCGACACCTTGA
>DASXPQ010000486.1:0-7322 GCA_036493575.1 Pirellulales bacterium | reverse complement strand
ACCAGAATATTCGAACCGTTCGCGTTGCCGGTCAACGTGTCGCAGCCATCGCCGCCGTAGAGCTCGCTGACAACCGACGCCCCAACCGAACTGTCGATCGTAATGCAGTCGTTGCCGGTGCCGCCATTCACAATAATGCGGTCCACAGCCTTGCCCGACAGACTATTGGCAAAGCTGCCCACCGTCACGCCATTGGAGGTAACGACGTATTTGCTGCTGCTATATGTGACTTTGATCACATCACAGCCGCTGGTGCCGTTGATGATAACCGCCGCCTTGGTGGAATCGCCGGGATCAACTGCTAACGAAGCTGCACAATTTGAGGTGCTGGGAGTTTTTTCACCGAAGTCATACTTAGTTCCGTTGGCCGATGCAGCAACCGTGATGTTGCTGAATTGATCGTTTCCTAACGTGCCGCTCAAGCTACCAAGGATGTCCGTACCATCCGTAAATCCCGTCGGTTGCGTTTCCTTGATGGTGTATTTACCTGCTGCCAGGTTATTGAACAGGTACGTGCCGTCTGCCTTCGTGTATTGAGTCAAACTGACTGCGTGGTTCGAGTTATCGGTTCCCGTCAGCGTAACTTTCGCCAGCCCAATACCAATGTCGCTGGCATCGTGAATGCCATTATTGGCGGCATCCACAAACACGCTGCCCGCCAGGCTTGCTCCGTTGGAAAGCTTGGCGGAAGTGCCGCCGTTGTCGGCGCTAATCAATCGCCCTTCGTTCCCATAGAAGATATTACTGTTGGCGGAACCAAAATGGTCAATATAGCCGTCGCAAATGAAGTCGACTTGATAGTACGAATTGGGAATGAGCACTTCCAGCGTGTAAGTGCCGGGGCCAAACACGCCAGTGTCGTAGTCAAACACTTGTTGCTGCGAGGCCGTATTGGCATCAAATGTCGCTCCGGGAGCGGTGTAACTGACCAACGTCAATTGATGCGGAGGAGTTCCCGCCGCAATCGTAAAGGTCACTTGCACCAGATCCCCTTGATGTGTATTTCCCCGCAGATCCGTGACCGTAGTCGTGCCGTTGATTAAATACTTGATATTGCTCATCTTGGCAATTTCAGCCGCACAATCAGCTTCAAAGTCGTCAAAATTGTTGCCTGTGCTGCTTTGTCCGGACTGCACGACAACTGTGTAATACGTGTTCCCGACTGTCCCATTGGGCCCACCAGCCGTCTGAACGTAACCCGTGGGCACAACTTCCTGAACAAAGTACTTGCCCGCCCCAACGCTTCCAAAGCTATACGATCCGTTGGCGGCCGTCGTGGTCGAAGCCACTGCATTGCCGTCAGCACTGGTCAAAGCGCCGTCGTTGTTGACATCCTTGAATAGCTTGATCGTAACGCCACCGAGCCCAGTATCATCACTGCTGAAACCATTGCCCGTAATGTCGAGGTATTTGTTTCCGGTGATGGTCCCATTCTGGAAATCATCAAAGTTCTTGCCGGTGTAGTTTCCCCCACTCGTGGCACTGATACTGTAGCCACCGATGCCGCCAGTCTGCGTCCACCCGCTCGGCACCACTTCCTGGACCGAATACGTCCCCGGGCCAAGGTTCGTAAAGCTGTACGTCCCGTTCGCCGCAGTCGTGGTCGAGGCCACCGCCGTGCTGCCACCGTTTTTGTACAGATTGATCGTCACGCCACCCAAACCGGTATCGTCGGCGCTAAAGCTGTTGCCGGTGATATCTTTGTACTTGGTGCCGCTGATGGAGATATTTTGGAAATCGTCGAAGTTCTTGCCGGTAGCGTTTGTGCCACTCGTGGCACTGATCGAATAGCCGGCATTGCCGCCCGTCTGAGTCCAGCCGGCGGGAACAACTTCCTGCACGGAATACGTGCCGGGTCCCAGATTACTGAAGCTGTAGCTTCCATTCGCGGCGGTCGTGGTGCTGGCCACTGCCGTGCTGCCGCCGTTCTTGTACAAGTTGATCGTCACACCGCCCAGGCCGGTATCGTCAGCACTAAAGCTGTTGCCCGTGATGTCGGTGTACTTGTAGCCACTGATGTTAATGTTCTGGAAATCGTCAAAGTTCTTGCCGGTGTAATTTCCACCGCTCGTGGCGCTAATACTGTAGCCGCCAATACCGCCAGTCTGCGTCGATCCAGCAGGCACCACTTCCTGCACGCTATAGGTGCCTGGGCCAAGGTTGGTGAAGCTATAAGAACCATTCGCAGCGGTAACGGTCGAAGCCACCGCCGTGCTGCCGCCATTCTTGTACAAGTTGATTGTCACGCCACCCAGGCCGGTATCGTCAGCACTGAAGCTGTTGCCGGTGAGATCGTTGTACTTGGTGCCGCTAATGCAGATGTTCTGGAAATCGTCAAAGTTGTTTCCAGTCGAGTTGCTGCCGCTCGTAGCCACAATGGCGTAGCCCGCGTTGCCACCCGTCTGCGTCGAACCGGCCGGCACCACTTCCTGGACCGAGTATGAGCCCGGACCAAGATTGCTGAAGCTGTACGATCCATTGGCAGCGGTAACGGTCGAAGCTACCGCCGTGCTTCCGCCATTCTTGTACAAATTAATCGTCACGCCGCCCAAGCCGGTATCATCGGCGCTAAAGCTGTTCCCGGTGATATCGTTGTACTTGGTGCCGCTAATGTTGATATTCTGGAAGTTATCGAAGTTGTTTCCAGTCGAGTTGCTGCCGCTCGTAGCCACAATGGTGTAGCCCGCGTTGCCACCCGTCTGCGTCGATCCGGCCGGCACCACTTCCTGAACACTGTAGGTGCCTGGGCCAAGATTGCTGAAGCTGTACGATCCATTCGCCGCCGTCACGGTCGAGGCCACCGCCGTCGAGCCACCGTTCAGGTACAAATTAACCGTCACGCCCCCTTGGCCGATATCGTCGGCACTGAAGCTGTTGCCCGTGATATCGTTGTACTTCGTACCGCTGATATTGATATTCTGGAAGTTATCAAAGTTGTTTCCAGTCGAATTGCTGCCGCTCGTGGCGCTAATCGTGTAACCCGCATTGCCACCGGTCTGCGTCGATCCGGCAGGCAATACTTCCTGCACGCTGTACGCACCTGGACCAAGATTGCTGAAGCTGTAACTTCCATCGGCCGCTGTAACGGTCGAGGCCACCGGTGTCGAACCACCGTTGAGGTACAAATTAACCGTCACGCCCCCTTGGCCGACGTCATCAGCACTGAAACTGTTGCCTGTGATATCGTTGTACTTGTTGCCGTTGATGTTGATGTTTTGGAAATCGTCGAAATTGTTTCCAGTCGAATTGGTGCCGCTCGTGGCGACGACGGTGTAGCCCGCATTTCCTCCGGTCTGCGTCGAACCTGCCGGAACAACTTCTTGGGCGAAGTAGCTGCCCGGACCAAGATTGCCGAAACTATACGAACCATCGGCCGCCGTCGTGGTCGAGGCCACTGCGGTACTGCCGCCGTTTTGATACAGGTTGACGGTCACACCACCCAAACCCGTGTCATCGGCGCTGAATCCATTGCCCGTGATGTCGTTATACTTCGTGCCACTGATGTTGATGTTCTGGAAATCGTCAAAATTCTGCCCAGTGGTATCGCTTCCAGGAGTAACACCCACAGTGTACGTCCCGCCAGCAGTTTGCGTGTACCCACTCGGCACGCTCTCTTGGACGAAATAAGTACCGACCGGAAGCCCATTAAACGAATACGCGCCCGTTCCGTTCGCCGTAACAGTACTACCGACAGGGGCGCCGTCATTCGCCGTCAGGATTCCGTCATTGTCCATGTCTCGATATAAATTTACCGTCACCCCGCCCAGCGGCGTATCATCTCCTGAAAAACCATCGCCAGTCACATCGGTATATTTCGTTCCGCTGATATTTCCAGTGAGCTTATCGATCGCTCCCAACGTTCCCTTCGCGCCTCCGGTAAACGGCAAGGTGAAATCACCAAGGAATGAAGAGTGTTCACTGGTCATGGTAATGCCGATATCTTTTCCGGCGAAATAAGAAGCCAGCGCCCCGCCGGTTAAAGTGAATCGGAAATCATACGCGTCCGTATCGCTAAGAAGGCCCGTATCCTCATATCCGAACTGCGTGATTTCACCTGTCAGCAGCACGCCTGAAACGTCAGGCGATCCATTGCCATCAATGTCAATGGTGCCGGATACAATCAGGTCATTTCCTGGTACTCCGCCAACCAAATTTCCGCTGTTATCAACTTGAATATCAAATCGAAAATCGCGACCGGCACCCGTAACAATCCGCAACGGTGAAACCGAAGTCTCTTGAAATCGCAGCGGTGTCGCATCTACGTCATAACCTTGCGTCACCGAGTCGTACGTCGTAACACCCGTGCTGTCGAACGTAATCAAAGGATTATTAACCGTCAGTCCCAGTAACGTCAGTAGACGACGATCTTCTAATGGTTCCGGCCGAAATACTGGCTTGATAATACGGCGTCCACAGGATGTCCCATTTCGATGCGATCGTTTCCGAGTGCTTAGCCAGTTCATCGTCGTCTCCTTGCCAAAGCGGGCGATTTTAGAATGCGGGATTTTTACAAATGATTGGAAATTAAAATTGGTTTCAGGCCCAAAAGCCTATCGGCCCCCTAAAGAAAACAATAGGGGGGCACGAGGTCTATTTCGTGACCCTTAGAAACAGTTTCTGATTGGAAAAACAGCGGGCGGGATCGAAAAAAAGGAACTAACTTAGCAACGGGTCCTCACGGAGCCGCCAAGAGCTGAGCGGTTCGACAACCGTGAGCCTCTCCGTCGACAGAAGAAACCTGCCGACCCTAGTCCTATCAAGAACAAAATTCCAGTGGATGGTTCTGGAACTGGGAACAGATCAGATGTAACGTGCAAGTTGCCGCTATTGAAATTAGCCGCAAACGAACCGGTAAACGGGTTCGGCCAATTACCTGTGTCAAACAGAATAATTCCAACTTGCGAACCGAACAGCGACGCAGCATCGCCAGTAATATTGCTTACCACCGCTTGGAACTGAAATGGCGGACCGCTACTCGTAGAAAACCCAAACCCCGTCACCGTCCCGGTGAGCCATGGCTGGTTGGGATTACTCCCAGGCATTGGCGTCGACAGTGTGGCATCATCATAAGCGTCGCCGTACAGCGTGAAAGTATTGCTGCCGGTGTTGTCAATTGCGCCTGCGGCCGTGAGCTTGACACTTAAGTTGTAGGCTGAACCGAGATTATCGTCCAAGATGTCGTAATCGACCGTGGAAGACGAAAGCAAATTTACCGTGGCCGAATTACCCGGCGCACTGGCGGAAAAGATGTGAGTGAATGCGTCGTAACTTACTGTCGTAAATGCAGTGGTGTCCGGGAAGGTCTGCTGAAGGCCTAGCAACGATGCCATCGCAGGCTGGCAAAACAGAATCCAAGCTCCGATTGCCAAAGAGCCACTAAAACAGCGGCTCCAGGAAGAATAATTCCTAGTTTTGGAATCCACCATTAGCGAGGCCCCTGAACCAAGGTTGCAAATCTCAATACGACTCCCCTTATATGAGTCCCCATAATACCAGTAGGTGGGTGGAACGCAAGGATTTTTTCTGGAAAACTTCCTCGCATTCTAGCTATCTTCCGCCATTTTCGCAGGAATCTGAATGTGGTATATGCACGCCTTCAGATATTTCGCCTGACAGTCCCTGGATTCCAAACCAAGAATCATAATTTCAAGTTACCAGCTAGCAATTACCGAAGGGGACACAAATTGCCGCCTAACCAATCAGGCGGTCAGTTTTATCATCGCGCTAAAGCTCGATCGATACGCGACAGGCATGCCGATCGGCCAAGAATGGCCATCGTATCAAACAGACCAAAGCCAACCCCTTTGCCCGTCAGTGCCACTCGCAGCGGATGAACAATACTCGACATCTGCAATGCCGCCTGCTCGACAAATTGCTTCAGCGCCTGCTCCAGCGCCGCCGCCTCGAACGGTTCCACACCAGAGATCACGCTCTTCAGTCGCTCCAACAAATCCGCCGCCTCCGGCGTATTTCGCACCCGCTTATCAAATGCCTTTTCGTCGTACACCAGTTTGTCATCTGGCAGAAAGAAATCGGCATAGTCCAGCACGTCGCCGAACACTTTAATCCGGTCGCCGGCCGCCTCGACAATCCGCGTCAACTTCGGGCCTGCCTCGCACGGCGCCGGATCGGCAACTAATCCCGCCCGCTGCAAAAACGGTAATACTTTCGCCACCTTTTGCTTCAGCGGCAATTTCTGCATGTACGAATCTTCAAACGCCCACAGTTTTTTCGGATCAAAGCTCGCCGGCGCCTTGTTCACCCGCTCCAGCGAAAAACTTTCAATCATCTGCTCGCGGCTGAAAAACTCCGTCTTGTCGTCAAACGACCAGCCCAGCAGCATCAAGTAATTAATGATCGCATCCGGCAGGTAACCCACCTCTTCATAAAAATCTACAATCACCGGATTAAACGTATCTGCTGCAGTTTTCAATCCCAGGTGCGCCGCAATCTCCATCCCGTGCTGATGCAGTCGCGCAAACTCCGCATTTTTCAGATACTGCGGCAGCTTCCGCTTACTCAATTTGTTTCTGCTTCCCGGCTCCGCCACAAACGGCACATGCGCAAACTCCGGCAGCTCGTAGCCCAGCGACTGCGCCACAAACACCTGCCGCGGCGTGTTCGAAAGATGTTCCTCCGCCCGAATCACGTGCGAAATCTTGAAGTCGTGCTCGTCCACCACCGTGGCCAGGTTGTACAGCGGCGTTCCATCCGCCCGCTGAATCACGTGATCTTGCTCGCGCACCCACTCAAACTCCACATCGCCGCGAATCAGGTCGCGAATCACCAGCTTCCCCTCATGCGGCATATTCAGCCGCACCACGCCTTTGCGTCCATCGGCTTCAAATCGGCGCTGCGTATCGGCCGTGTCCGCCATCCACCGGCGACTATAAATAAACGGACGCTTCTCCGCCTCCGCGGCGCTGCGCTCCGCCTGAATTTCCTCCGTCGTCGCATAATCACGGTAAGCAAATCCGCCCGCCAGCAATTGATCGATTGCCGCCTGATACCGCGGCATCCGCTTTGACTGATGATACGGCCCATACGGCCCGCCCACTTCCGGCCCTTCATCCCAATCCAGGCCCAACCAGCGGAACCCGTGCAGAATGGGCGCCAACGCCTCGTCCAAGTTGCGCTGCTGATCGGTGTCGTCGATCCTGAGCAAAAACTGTCCGCCATGTCGCCGCGCAAACAGCCAATTGAACAGCGCCGTCCGCACCCCGCCAATGTGCAAATATCCGGTGGGGCTGGGAGCAAAACGCGTACGAACCGGACGATCCGTCATGAGCTGATCCTAGGTGAGCAATATAATTGCCGGCACG
>DASXPQ010000485.1:0-2881 GCA_036493575.1 Pirellulales bacterium | reverse complement strand
GCACTGTTGCCGACGCTCTGTTTGACCTATGGCACGCTGGCGTACGACACCCGCTTCATTCAAGCCAACATGCAGGAAGTGCTGCGGCAAGATTACATCCGCACGGCCCGCGCCAAAGGAGTTTCGCGCTTCAAAGTGATTGTTCACCACGCATTTCGCAACACGCTAATTCCTTTCGTCACCATGCTCGGCCTGGAACTGCCGTTTGTCCTGAGCGGAGCGATCATTCTGGAGCAAATTTTCACCTGGCCCGGCATGGGTCGTTTGTTTTTCGAAGCCATTCGAGAATACGACTATCCCACCATCATGGGCTTAATCCTGCTGTTTTCCGTTCTTACCTTATTGGGCCAACTCCTGGCCGACATTTTATACGCCGTCGTTGATCCCCGCGTAACGTATTCGTAATGAATATTGCGTTTTGAAGCCCAGGGGTTGCAACCCCTGGGCTTCTGCCAACCAAATACACATGTCCACCGTCCCTCCGATTCCGCCGCTCGCTGACGAAGACGAAAGACCCGTCTTTGCCAAGTCGCGCGGATTCTGGGGCGAGGCGTGGCTGCGCTTTCGCCGCCGCAAACTGGCGATGACTGCGCTGTTTTTTGTCGGCTTTCTTTCGCTCGTGGGGCTCTTCGCGCCGGCCATCGTCGGCACCAAACCGCTGATCTGTAAATACAAAGGCAAGCTTTATTTCCCCGCGCTGGGCTATTTCGTCAGCAGTTGGGAAAACCCATACATTCGAACAGAAGTACGCCTGATTTATCCACAATTGTTGCAGAAGAAAGACCCGGACAGTTGGGCTATTTATCCGCTTATCTACCAGGATCCATTTCGCCGGGTCCAAGACAACGAATGGGGTTCGCAGCCCGGCAATCCATTTGGGGCTCAAGGTAGTCCGGACCGTCATAATTATTTCGGCACTACTGACAATGGCTTCGACGTTTTCGCCATCATGGTGCACGCCACGCGCACAGCAATGTTGGTCGGTTTTGTCTCGATGGGGATCGCCGGCTTCATTGGCATTATGCTCGGTTCATTGGCCGGATATTTTCGCGGCCCAGTCGACTCGGTCATCAGCCGCATTATTGAAGTCGTGCTGTGCATCCCGACACTGGTGTTGATTCTCGCTTTAATGAGCGTGCTGGAAAAACCAACCATTTGGCACACCATGGCCATTATCGGCTGCACCCGCTGGACTGGTATTGCCCGCTTGGCCCGGGCAGAATTCTTCAAGCTTCGCGAATCGGAATTCGTGATGTCGGCCCGGGCGCTTGGCGTGCGTTCGGGACGAATCATCTTCCGCCACATTTTGCCCAACGCCTTGGCGCCGATATTGGTGCCGATCACTTTTGGAATCGCCGACGCAATTTTAATTGAAAGCGCGCTGAGCTATCTTGGCTTTGGGCCACCCCCGCCGAATCCAAGCTGGGGTGATTTGCTTTCTCAAGGCCGGGCGAACATGCAAATGTGGTGGCTGATTTTATTCCCCGGCCTGGCAATTTTCCTTACCGTGCTGGCTTACAACCTCATCGGCGAAGGTCTGCAAGAAGCCACCGACCCACGCCTCCGTGAAGCCGCCAAATGATCTCATAGCCGCCCATGCTTCCCCTCGTCGAAATCAATAATCTCCGCACCTGGTTTTACACTGACGAAGGAGTCGTGCGCGCCGTCGACGATGTTTCGCTCACGATCCCCCGCGGCAAAACGCTCGGCCTGGTCGGCGAGAGCGGTTGCGGGAAAAGCGTCACAGCCCTCTCACTGATGCGGCTAGTCTCGCCCCCGGGCCGCATCGCCGGCGGCAAAATTGTGATGCACGACAACGGCCATCCGCTGGTGCTCTCCGAACTGCCTGAGCAGGAAATGCGCCGCATCCGCGGCGAAAAAATCTCGATGATTTTTCAGGAGCCGATGACTTCGCTCAATCCGGTGTTCACCATTGGCGCCCAAATCAGCGAAGCGATCCGGCTGCATCAGAAAGTAAACAAAGCCGAAGCCCGCCGCCGGGCCATCGATATGCTCCACAAAGTGCGCATTCCCGCACCGGAAAAGCGCGTGGACGAATATCCGCATCAATTTTCCGGCGGCATGCGGCAACGAGCAATGATCGCCATGGCTCTCTCGTGCAATCCAAAATTGCTGATCGCCGACGAGCCGACTACGGCACTTGACGTCACCATTCAAGCGCAAATCCTCGATTTGCTGCGCGGCCTAAAAGACGAGTTTGGAATGTCGCTGCTCATTATCACCCACGACCTGGGCATTGTGGCCGAAACTGCCGACGAGGTCGCCGTGATGTACGCCTCCAAGGTCGTCGAATACGCGCCGGTTAAAGAACTGTTTACCAATCCGCTGCATCCCTACACGGTCGGCCTGTTCAAGTCGCGTCCCGAAGCCGGCAAGTCGCGCAACGAAAAACTGCTCACCATTCCAGGCATGGTACCCAGCCCGTTGCACTTTCCCAGCGGCTGCAAATTCCATCCACGCTGCCCCTATAACGACAAACAAAAATGCGTTGCCGAAGAACCCGAACTGCGCGAAATCACCCCCGGCCACTTCGCCCGGTGCCACTACGCGGGGCAATTAGATTTCACCGCCGGCAAGCGACTGTCATAAACCGCGCCGGCTAGGCGCGCATCCACCTCAATCGCCGTGCAGCGTTCGCAGGCGGCTGGACAAACGCAACATCAACTGTGCGCGTTCGAACTCGTTGAGCCATTCCTGCGTCACGGCGTCCAGTAGCGATTGTTGCGGCGGAGTGATTCCCGTAGGGCATGATGGCCCCAGTTGATCAATCGCCATCTGCCGATATTTCGCCAGCGTGCGGTCACCATACATGCCAAGGAACTGATCATCTTCGCTCAGAAACACCAATATCGGTACCCGA
>DASXPQ010000484.1:0-3989 GCA_036493575.1 Pirellulales bacterium | reverse complement strand
TGCCGCTGATTTGTAAACTTGCCAGGTTCAACTGCGGAGTCACCGAACCCGCCTGGTTGTCCAACTGAGTGCGGACAAAATAATAACCGCTGTGCAGCTGCGGCGTTGTAAAGGTGTATGTCGGGCCATTGGCTGCATTCACCGTAAACGACTGGCTATAATCCGCAATCGAAATCGTCATGTGCGGGTCAACAGTTGTTGTCGACATATCGGGATTGTTGATTGTGTACGGCGTTCCCGATGCGTTGGCGGTAAAAGTCACCGCTCCGTCAGTCGGCAAGTAGATATAGGTGCCACCGTAGCCATCGGTTTTGAACTGCGCGGTCGTGCCGCCATTAGAGCCAAACGTCGTAGTGCCGGCCGACGCGGCCGACGAATACGAAAGCAGCGACAATGCGGAACCGTTAATTATCGTGTCAGCCCAGGCGTGCGTCGACAGGCACACCAGTAGCGTGGTTACCACAGCGCAACCCCAGAGAATTCCCCGCATCAGATGCCTCCTCTTTTCTTCCACGAAAGCAAATGGGCGGTTCTGCAGTAGCCCAAAGCACTTCCCCCCGGAAGCCCAGGTACAAAATCGTCGTTCCCTGCCCCGACCCACGCATTCTAACGTCATTTCACAAGTTTCACAAGTTTTTTTACAGACGAGGGGTCCCTGGCAACCACTGGCGCAACTTTTTTATAGACAAGTAATTTTGCCGCTATTGTGGGCAAAACCCATCCTTGCCAGCCGGTTAGAGCGCGCCCGTTTTCCGCATCCACCATGCCATGATCACGGTCAACAACGAGATTCCCGCCAACACAACAGTCGCCGGTTCGGGCACCTGCACCAAGTACTGCGTCGTCCCCTTCAACAAATTCAGATCGTAGGGCTGGTTGTTGATTGTCAACGCGTAGTCCCCGTAATAGCCGTTGAAGTTGATGGTGCCGTCGGCTTCTACCGTGGCGGTCAAATGAGTCGACCAGCCGTCGTTGACATCGCCGTCAAAATCTTGAATGCCCAGCAGATCCTCCCAATCCTTCCCGCAATTAGTCAGAGTCAAATAGGTGCCGTCGACGAGCACGGACGACGATTGCAAGTTGCTGGTGGCATTGGATGACCAACCCCAAATCAAAAACGAAGTAGCGTTTGGATTGCCAAACATCATTCGCATCGAGTCAGTCAGCATTCCCTGGGCAGTGGCGCTGTCGGCAGCAACGCTATTCTGCACGCCGAATTCCGTGAGCGAAATCGGCAAGTTCAACGCCGATAGATTTTGCATTACTTGTTGAATGCGTGCGGTGCTGTGGCCAGAGAGAACATAGTACTGAATGCCAATGCCACCAACCGTGCCGTTGCTCGGATTGTTGTCGCCATTTTCAATCGTTTCGATATGTTGCGCGTAAAAATTTCCGTAGTTGTCGTAACCGTTCTGCAGGATGTTGTAATCGTTCACGTATGTCCGCGCATTCTGTCCCGCGGCTGCTAACTTTTGATTCATCTCGTTGTAGATGCCCGCGATGCCTGAAGCTCCATAGACGCGCCAGTACGTCGTAGAAAACGGAATAATGGCGCCGTTAAAAAAGCTTTCATTATAGACATCCACTTGTGAATACCTGCCGCGTGCCGGGTCGACGTAGTAATTGATGCGGCTACTGATATCCGTGCGCAGTGTGGTTGAGGCGGCCGCGGCGGCGGTCGGATCCGTACCCACGGCCGTGTTCAACAGATTGACGGCAAAATTCGGCTGCTGAGCATTGCTTAACGGCTGCGCACTCCAAATTAAATTATGCTGCCGCGCACCCATGCCGTGAGCAGCTGCATAGTTCAAAATGGCGTTGGATTGATTGGTGGATGGCCTGCCTTGGATGAATTCCTCGCTGCTCCATTTTCCGGCGTTCGCCGGCACGAGCATGTTGAAATTCTTATTGACAAAATTCTGTAGCGCCGTGTTGGTGGTCAAATCGCTTTGGCCAATGGCAGCACCAAAGTCGAACGCCAGCTTTTTCATATCGACTTGAACTTGCGTTCCTGGCGCTAAACCAGGCAATGCCACGGTGGCATCCCCACGCCGATAATTAGCGATATAGTTATTCGCCGCAGTCAACGCCAATGCGTCCGTATTCTGATTCTGCACCGTCACATTATTGTGCAACGGACTGTTGTCGGTAATCTGTAAGCTACGAATCGTTACGTTTCGATTGCTTGTCGCCGTGCCGTTGTTGACAAATTGCTGATTGTTAAAATCGGTCCGGATAAACGAAGTTCCCGCCGGAAGATTGACTGTCGTCGAATAATTGTTGAATCCGCTGGCTACCGCATAGCGGGTCGTGGAATCATTCACAGAAATGTCCAGGTTCGGTGCGATCGAATCGGCCGTCGCGCCGGAGGCATTCACGGTGAGAATCACCGAGCCGGGCGCCGCCAGAGTGACGTAGGTCCCCACGTAACCGTCCTGATTTAGCGTCAGGTCGGACCCGCTGATGGCCGTCGTCGTCGACCGCAGTGCCATGGCACTGCCATTGATTGTCGTCTGCGCCCGGGCAACATTTACCAACGAAACCACGCTGCATACAAAGCTGCAGATGCAGCCCCAGAGTATCCCCCGCATTGAATTGCTCCTCCCCTGCCCGCCACATCTCACGGAACGAATTGCAGTCGTCCGGAGATTAGTTCCACCTTTTACATAGAAGCCTTATCACAGGCAGAATTGTAATTCTCTGCAGCGGCTTTCGCAAGAAATCTTTATCAGTCAACAAATCGCAATTTGTGGCGATCTTTGACCGGCGTCCGCTGGGATCGGTTGCATCAGGCCCTCCTCTAGGCCAAAATGGCACGCTCTGCAAGCACTTGGGCAATTGATCGATAATGCGGTTCGTGGCTAATACGGCCTTGTTTTAAGGGTTCCCATCGACCCCCGCCGAATCTAATTCCAACGTCCAGCACTTCTCCTCATGTCCATCGGCGAACAAATGCAGCAGCGGGCCGACGAATTCCGCTCCCGCTATCACGCGGTCCGCGAACAAATTGGCCGAGTCATCGTTGGGCACGACGAAATTGTGCACGGCGTGCTCACGTGCCTGCTCGTCGGCGGCCACTGCTTGTTAGAAGGCGTCCCGGGCCTCGGCAAAACACTGCTCGTGCGTACTCTCGCTAAAACCCTCGATCTGCAATTCTCGCGCATTCAGTTCACGCCCGATTTAATGCCGGCCGACATCATCGGCACCAACATGGTCATGGAATCGCCCGACGGCAAGCGCTTTTTCGAATTCCAGCGCGGACCCATTTTCACACAGCTCTGTCTGGCCGACGAAATCAATCGCGCCACGCCCAAAACACAGTCCGCCATGCTGGAAACAATGCAGGAGTTTTCTGTCACTGTCGCCGGCAAGCCTTACGCCTTGCAGCGTCCCTTCTTCGTCCTGGCCACGCAAAACCCCATCGAGCAGGAAGGCACCTACCCGCTCCCTGAAGCGCAACTCGACCGATTCTTTTTCAAACTGCTTGTAGGTTACTCCAGCCGTGAGGAGCTCTCGATCATCATCGATCGCACCACCCGTGGCGAAATCGTCGAGCCTACCAAAGTCATGGATGGCGCCGAAATCCTTCGCTGGCAACAACTCGTGCGCGAAGTCATTCTGGCCAAGCACGTCCAGGATTACATTGTCCGCCTCACGCTTGCCACGCATCCGGAAGGTGAATTTGCCATGCCCATCACCAACCAATATCTCCGCTGGGGCGCTAGCCCGCGCGCCGCGCAAACTCTGGCTTTGGCCGCGAAAGTGCGGGCCCTGCTGGAAGGCCGCTACAACGTCAGCTTCGAAGACGTGCGTCGCGTTTATCTGCCGGCCTTACGGCATCGGGTTATTGTCAACTTCGAAGCGCAGGCTGAAGGCGTTAACACCGATCACGTTCTACTGGAAATCCTCGAAAAGCTCCCCGAAAAATCCAGCGAAGCGGCCATTTAGAAGGCAGATTTGCCGTTCACTAACAAATAAATCTGCTCGCT
>DASXPQ010000483.1:0-5628 GCA_036493575.1 Pirellulales bacterium | reverse complement strand
ATCGAATTTGCGATATGCCGGTCCGCCTAAATCCCCACTGGCCGTATCGATAACCCGATACGGAATCCCCAGCCCGTCAAATATCTCACACTCCAATCGGCAAAAATCATCCAGCGTTTTGTCGCTCTCCTCCGGCTGCGTGAACGCGAACATTTCCACTTTGGTGAACTGATGCACTCGATACAGCCCCCGCGTCGCCTTGCCGTGCGCCCCCGCCTCCGTCCGGTAGCAATGACTGATGCCGCACATTTTAATCGGCAACTGCTCCGCTTCCAAAATCGTATCGCTCAACAAACCACCCAGCGTAATCTCCGCCGTCGCCACCAGGCTCAAATCCGTCCCGTCGACGCTATAAATCTGCGTCTCCGGCCCGCGTGGAATAAAACCAATCCCGCTCAATATCTCATTGCGCGCCAAATCCGGCGTGATCGTCGGCGTGAACCCCTCACGCATCAATTTATCAATCGCATACTGCTGCAGCGCCAACTCCAACAGCACCGCATCGTTCTTCAAAAAATAAAAACCATGCCCGGCAACTTTCGCCCCGCCGTCGAAATCAATCAAATCCAATTTCTCAGCAATCGCCACATGATCCAACGGCTTGAAACTGAATTTCGGCACCGGCGTTTTGCCGCGCTTCAGCTCCCGGGCGGCATCTTCCCCGCCAATCGGCGCCCCCGGATGCGTAAGATTGGGGATCATCCGTAAAATCGCGTCCCCATCGTCGGTCGCCAACTTCAACTGATCGGACACCGCCGTCACCTGCTCCCGCAATCGCCGCCCTTCCTCTTTTCGAGCTTCTCGCTCCGCTGCATCCTTCGCCTGCCCAATCGACTTGCTCACCGCATTTGCCTGCTGATTGAGCTGATCGATGCTCGCCTGCAGCTTCCGCCGATCCGCTTCAATGGCCAAAAACCGGTCGACGTCCGCCTTCGCCTCGCGTTTCGCGCAGTTGTCCTTCACCCGCTCCGCATTTTCAACCACAAACTTTCGATCGAGCATATAAAATTAATTCCCTCTCCCCTTGTGGGAGAGGGTTAGGGTGAGGGGTTCTTAAAAAATCTATTTCGTTTTTATTTTTGCCAGCTCGTCCCACAGCCGCGCGCTGGATTTAATCCCGCGATGAAAATCCGCCAGGCAAAATTTTTCGTTTGGGCTGTGCGTGTTGTCGTCGTCCAGCCCCCAACCGAGTAGCAGAGTATCGACTCCCAGCTTGTCGTGGAAGTCTGAAACCACCGGTATCGAACCCCCTTCCCGAATAAACACCGGCGCCTTCCCAAAGCCGTGCTCAATCGCCCGGCTCGCCGCCGCCACGTATGGGCTCTCCAGCGGCACCACCACGCCCGGCGCGCCGCTCAAATCGATCAACTCCATTTTCACGCCCGCCGGACAAAGTTTCCGCAAATACGCTTCCAGCGCTTGGCCAATTTTTTTCGGGTCCTGATTGGGCACCAATCGAAAACTGAATTTCGCGCTCGCCTTGCCCGGCAAAATCGTCTTCGCCCCTTCCCCCTGATAGCCGCTCGTCAATCCATTGATGTCGAACGTCGGCCGCGCCGACCGCCGCTCGAGCGTCGTGTATCCTTCTTCGCCGGCAACCGCATCCACGCCAATTTGTTTTTTGAATTCCGCCTCGTCAAACGGCAGCGCCGCAAATTGCTTCCGTTCCCGATCCGTCAGTGCCAGCACATCATCATAAAACCCCGGCACCGTAATTCGGCCATGCTGATCAATCAGTGCCGCCATCATCTTCGCCAGCGCAATCGCCGGGTTCACCACCGCCCCGCCGAACGTCCCCGAGTGCAAATCCTGCTTCGGCCCAGTCAGCCGCAATTCAAAGTACGCCAGCCCGCGCAACCCGTACGTAATCGCCGGCCGCCCCGGCCCAAACTGGCTGCAATCGCTGATCACCGCCACGTCGCACCGTAATTTATCCTTCGCTTTGTCAATAAATTGATATAAATTGTCGCTGCCAACCTCCTCCTCCCCTTCAATCAAAAACTTCAACTGCACCGGCAGCTTCCCAGCCGTTTTCAACCAGGCCTCCGCACTCTTCACGTGCGTCAGCATTTGCCCTTTGTCGTCCGTCGCGCCCCGCGCATATAAATTCCCGTTCCGACGTGTCGGTTCAAACGGCGGCGAAATCCATTCCTTCAGCGGATCAGGCGGCTGCACGTCGTAATGGCCGTAAACCAGCACGGTCGGCGCATCGGCCACGGGCGGCGACTCGGCATACACCAGAGGATGCCCCGTCGTTTCAATCATTTCCGCCGCTAATCCCAGCGATTGAAATTGCTTCAACACCCATTGCCCAGCCCGCCGCACGTCCTCCTTGTGCTTTCTTTCCGCACTCACGCTGGGTATGCGCAGCAGTTCGCACAGTTCCTCTTCAAACCGATTGGCATTCGCAGCCAGATACTCGTCTAAATTTGGCATGATTGCAGCAGCACCCTTGGCTCCCCACGTTGCCCTCACCGTGGCTTAGTCGCAATAATACCCGGTAGAGGGCGAAAGCGCCTATCCGGGCGTGCCCAGTCATCTCGTCTGCGCAAGAAGCTGATTATGGTCGACGAACAATCCGCCTCCGTCGTACTCGACGAACCGGCCGTGCAAACGGTTCCCGATAAGTCCGCCGACAAAAAGAAAAAACCCAAGCGCCAGCCGCCGTACAACGTCGTCCTCTGGAACGACGACGACCACACCTACACCTACGTCATTCGCATGTTGCAAAAGCTGTTCGGCCACCCAATCGAAAAAGGCATGCAACTCGCCAAGGAAGTCGACACCCAAGGCCGCGTCATCGTGCTCACCACCACGCGCGAACACGCAGAACTGAAACGCGATCAAATTCACGCCTACGGCAAAGACGACCTCATCGCCGGCTGCAAAGGCTCCATGTCCGCCACCATCGAGCCCGCGCAATGAATAACTCGCCTCTCAGCACGCATCACTCGCCACCGGCCGGGCCCCGCCTCCGCACCGTCACCCTCGGCTGCAAAGTCAATCAATACGAAACCGAATTCGTCCGCCAGGCTCTCGCCGGCATCGGCTATCAAGATGCAGCCGCCAACGAGCGCGCCGACTTATGTGTCGTCAACACCTGTACCGTCACTCACGAAGGCGATTCCAAAAGCCGCCAAACCATTCGCCAACTAGCAGCGCGAAATCCCGGCGCCCGCATCGTGGTGATGGGCTGCTACGCCACCCGCGCTCCGGACGAAGTTGCCGCCCTTCCCGGCGTCGCCGAAGTCATCACCGACAAGCGCGAACTGCCCGACCTGCTCGGCCGCTTCGGCATTGTCGATCTTCCCACCGGCATCAGCACCTATGCCAACCGCCAACGCGCCTACGTAAAAGTTCAGGACGGCTGCCTGCTGCACTGTAGTTTCTGCATCATCCCGCAAGTGCGACCCCATTTTTCCAGCCGCCCGGTCCAGCACATATTGGACGAAGTCCAGCGCCTCATCGCCGGCGGCTATCGCGAAATGATTCTCACCGGCATCCACTTAGGCCATTATGGCCTGGAATGGAACCGCGGCCGTCCAAAGCACGAGTGGATTCGACTCGCCAACCTCGTGCAACAAATTGCCGAACTGCCCGGCGATTTCCGCGTCCGCCTTTCAAGCATCGAAGCCACCGAAGTCACCCGCGAATTAATCTCCGTGATGGCAGCCTACTCCGACAAAGTCTGCCCACACCTGCACGTCTCGCTGCAAAGCGGCTCCGACGAAATCCTCCGCCGCATGCGCCGCCGCTGGTGCTCCAAACGCATTATCGATCGTTGCCGGATCGTACAACAAACGCTCGATCGCCCCGCTCTCACCACCGACGTCATCGTCGGCTTCCCCGGCGAAACCGACGCACACTTCGCTGAAACCCTCCAAGTCATCCGCGAAATCGGCTTTTCCAAAATTCATCAGTTTCCGTTCAGCGCTCGCCGCGGCACACCCGCCGCCGAGATGCCCAACCAGGTTTCCCCGCCAGTAAAAACCGCCCGCCTCGAGCAACTGTCCACGCTGGAAACCCAACTGCGCGATCAGTATTACAATTCTCTCCGCGGCATGCGTTTGCGGGCACTTATCGAATCCCCCCTCCCCAATCGCCCTAGCCAGATGGTCGGCACCGCCTGCCGTTATGCACCCGTGGAGCTGCCCGGCACCATCGCCATGCGCAAGCAATTCGCCTGGGTTGTCGCCGGCCAAACGCATGCTGGCCGCATCCAGGCTAGCATCGAAAACGGCTGATTAGCCCCTTCTCCCGCCGCTCGCAGCCCAAAACCGCTCTGGAACGCTGGCACCGCTCCCGCTAAACTTCCGCCCTATTTTTCCAGGCATTCCAAATCGCATTTTTTGGCGCAACGCCCATTTTTCATTCGTGATATCCACCGGGGTAAAGCAGTGATATGAAACGCTCGATTTTGAAAACATTCACTCACTGGTTCTCATCATGCGGCGCACGGCCGCTGGCACTTGCTGTATTAATCTTGCTCTGCGGCGCGTCGCTCAAAGCTGCCTCCCCATGGGAATCGCTCGTCCCGTTCAAAAAAGTCGACGCCGATCCAAACGGTAATTATCCCATCACGCAGTCCAACGGTCCGTGGATGATCATGGCCTACACCTGCCGCGGCGAAAAATCCGGCGAGCAAGCCCAGCAGCTCGTTTACGAGCTCCGTTCCAAATACAAACTGCCAGCATACACCTACGAGCGCACCTTCGATTTCACCAAGCCCGAGCGCGGCCTCGGCTTCAATCCCGACGGCAGTCCGAAAAAGATGCGCTACCAGCAAGGCGGCGTCATCAAAGAAGTGGCAGTCCTAGTCGGCGACTACGACACCGTCGACGATTCCGGCGCCCAAACCGTTCTGAAAAAAATCAAAAAACTGCAACCCGCCTCCATCCATCCTGAAAACCCAATTCCCGGTGCCGACGCTGCCGACAGCAAAAAACTATTGCCCATGCAGCAGGCCATGGTGGTCACCAATCCGCTGCTGCCGCACGAGTTTTTCGCCGGCAAAGGGGTCGACAAACTATTGCTCGAAATGAATAAAGATGTCCCCAACAGCCTGTTGGACTGCCCCTCTAAATTCAGCATTCAGGTGGCAACTTTCACAGGTACGGTGGTCATCGATCAGAAAAAAGTCGCTGAAGTGGAAAACGGCAAACCCATGAAAAGCCAGCTCGCTGAGGCCGCCGAAAAGGCACACAAGGTCACGCTCGAACTCCGCCGCAAAGGCTACGAGGCTTACGAATTCCACGATCGCGACAAAAGCATCGTCTGCGTCGGCAGCTTCGACGTTGTCGGCGGCATGCGGCCCGATGGCACCTTCGTCATCGATCCCATCGTCCAAAAAATCATCGACACCTTCGGCGATGAACAAGCCTTGCAGGCACACTCCGGGGTCAAAGCCAAATCCATCGCCATCGATGGCTTTCCTGTACGCATTCCCTTCGACGTCACTCCCAAACCCGTCGAAGTCCCCCGCCGCTCCCTCAGCGCTGACTACCAGCGCAGCATGCACAACTCAAAGCTCACCGACCCAGGCGTTCAGCCCGCCGCCGCTCTATTTAAACAATAAATCTGCTAGGCCGCTCGCTCGATGCCACCGCTTAAAGCATCAGCCCGCAAGTT
>DASXPQ010000482.1:0-5784 GCA_036493575.1 Pirellulales bacterium | reverse complement strand
CTTTGTGACCTGCCACGATGGTTTCACGCTGAACGATTTGGTCACTTATTCGTACAAGCACAACGAGGACAACGCCGAAGGAAACCGCGACGGCGACGATAATAGTTACAGCGCCAACTACGGAGTGGAAGGCCCGACGCGGAAGAAGAATATTGACGCGGTTCGCCGACGGCAAATCAAGAATTTTTTGGCCACGCTGCTGCTGAGCCAAGGGGTGCCGATGTTGCTGGCCGGCGATGAATGCCGCCGCACGCAGCGCGGCAACAACAACGCCTATTGCCAGGACAACCAGGTTTCCTGGTTCGATTGGTCGCTGGTGGAACAGCACACCGACCTGATACGTTTCGTAAAATCGCTAATAGCTTTCCGGCGTAGCAATCCAACGCTGCGGCGTCGGAATTTTCTGAGCGGAATTCCACTGCGCCACGGCGAGCTGTCTGATGTTAGCTGGTTCGATCCGATGGGTAGCAGCATCGACTGGCGGAACGGCGAGCAAGGATTGGTCTGTATTTTTGCCGCATCGAGTTCGGTTGCCGCAGAGCGTAGCGAATCAACACCCATGGAAGATTCCGCCGCCGGACTTGTCGAACGGGCTCGCCATGTGATGCTGATGCTAAACCCAATTGGCCAGGCGCGAGAATTCGTCGTCCCGGATTTGGTTCGGACGGTGCGGTGGCGTCGGTTTATCGATACTGCGGCCGAGCCACCAGCGGATATCTTTCCGAACTTGGATGGTCCGGAGCCGCCGTTAAGCGGTGGGCCGATATTGCTGCCCGAGCGATCGCTGATTTGCTACGTGGCGAAATAATCCGCCACGCTGGGCTTGAGTTCTGTGGGGCCCGGGGATGCCGCGGAGCTCGCTTTTTACGCCTATTCCTGGGGGGGAGGGTCGTATGCTACGGCCCAACCACGGTCCAAACTGCGGCTGAAGCAGTTGAAATCCGTTTCGCCTTGTAACATCGGTCGAGGCTTAACGCTGATCTCCTTAGAGGGACTGAGCAGTTCGCTTGGTCCGGCAACAAAACTGCTTTCTACGATAGGAGATACGACGATGTTTACATTCTGCTTCACCACTGTGGCAGCCGCCCAATTGCGGCAAATTCGTGTGAAATCCAATTCCGCAAGAAAACCCGTCCTGGGTGCCGTTCGACTTGGCTTGGCCACGTTGGCGGTGTTGGCATTCGCGGCAGGAGCCCAGGCCAAGGGCCCCAGCGGTCATTCCGGCAGCAGTTCTTCCAGCATGGGCAGCATGTTTAGCCAAGCGAATAAATTCAAGCTGAACCAATCGAGCGACAAGAAGCTAGATTCCAAGCCTTTTAAGATCGACAGCCTCCACAACGTGGTTGATAAGACCACGACCACCAAGGGAATTGATCCTTTAAAGGTGACCGGAAGTAAAACTGACAAGTTGAAGGACATGAAGAGCTTTAAGCTACAGGATTTTAAGCAAAACAAGCTCAAGGACCTGAGCGGCGACAAAAAGGATATGGGCAAGTTCTGCGACTCCAACAAATGCCACTTACACTGCAGCCCGTGGTGGTACTGCTGGAATTACCCATGCTGGAACAACCTGTACGGCTGCGGTTGCGGCGATTGGTATGACGTGCCGGTTGTGATCATCCGGCAAGGAGTCGACCTGCAACTGCTGGCGGTGCGAACCATCGACAGCGGTGATCCGGAAAATCAGCTTGGTCCGGCCGTGCGTGTGTGGCTCCGCAATAACAGTCCAGTAGCAATTAATCGTCCGTTCAACGTGTTGGCTTTGGCAGCCCGTGATGCTCAGCCCACCGCTGACCTGCCGCAAGCCGGCGTGCGAATCGACGCGATTGAAGCCGGTCAAACCTTGGCAGTCGATATCCGCCTGCCGGTCGAAGCTAACTTACCAGGATTTCCAATGTTCCACGTGCTGGTCGACAGCCACCGGGAAATCTCGGAAGTGAACGAAGGTAACAACGGCCTGGTGATCGCTCGTGCCGAGGTCAAACCAGTTGAAATCACCCAGCCGGCTGGCATCGATGCCGCACCGGCTGGCGACCAAACGGTTCAGCCGACTACCATCGACACGCCGGCCACCACCGATACCGCTGCAAACGTGCCCTTGATGATGCAAGGCGTCAAAGCGGAGTAAGGATGATCAACAACAGCCTTCCACAGGCAAATTGAAGCGAAGTACTGACGGTTTCTCTCCTTCTTGCCCGGCCATGTGTGTAGCCCTTGGCGAACCACACGGCCGGGCGTTTTTGTTTTCCGCAGAAACATTCGTTAATACAGGGCACGGAGATCAGCCGGCGATCGTTGGCTGAGGACCGGTTTCCTAAAAAACTCGCCGGGCCGCTTGATTCTCCGCCCGCCCCCGCTTAGGCTTTACGCTCCGCCATCAAGTCATTCGACCTGATCGGCAAGGAACACGGTTGTGGCGGAACGCACGTCACTCGGGGAGGGTTCGGCAGTCGCACCACTAGCGTCGGCTGAATGAATTGACTGATTTGGGCATTCGTCGCGACGCATGCTTCAGGCGGAGCTGTTACCGCCCGGCAGTCGACCGCGACCGCAGTACCGGCGAATGAGGGCGCACGCCGGAGATTGTGCTTTTGAACTCTGGCGCCCCGTGGAGTCGTTTCGCATGCCGGCCGGCACTATTAAAAAGCTCGTTCAAGACAAGGGATTTGGATTCATCTCCACCAACGATGGAACCGACGTGTTCTTCCACCACTCGACTGTAGCTGACCAGCAGTTCGACAGTCTAGAAGTCGGACAGCAGGTGGAATTCACCATCGACAACTCAGGCGGCAGCAAAGGCGGCAAAGGTCCACGGGCCGCCTCCGTCACACCGCAATAGCGATTCAGCTTAGTCGGTGTTTCGCAATTAAGCTGCATGTGCCACGAAGCGGCGGTACAGTGCTGTGTACGCGCCCTCTTGGGCTAGCAGTGCGCGGTGCGTGCCGCGCTCTACGATCTGGCCGTGTTCCAGCACCAGCACCTGGTCGGCCTCGCGAATAGTGCTGAGCCGATGAGCTACCACAAAACTGGTGCGGCCGGCCAATAGTCGGGCTAGGGCCTGCTGCACGCGCGCCTCGGTCAGTGTATCCACGCTGCTGGTGGCTTCATCCAAAATCAGAATCCGCGGATCGGCCAGCATCGCACGGGCAAAACACACCACCTGACGTTGGCCGAGCGATAAATTTCCGCCACGCTCGCCAACCTGGGTGTGGAAACCGTCCTGCAGATCGGATATTAGATCGAAACAGTCCAGTCGGGCGATCGCTTCCAGCACTTCCGCATCGGTTGCAGCGGGACGACCCCAACGGATGTTTTCCAGCACGGTGCCGGTAAACAGAAAGTTCTGCTGCGAAACAATGGCGATGTGCCGGCGCAATGAGGAACCCGTGATGGTCCGGATTTCGCGCCCGTCGATAAGTAATTCGCCTCGCGTGGGCAGATAAAATTTAGCAATTAAGTTGGTAATGGTTGTCTTTCCGCTGCCGGTATGGCCAACCAGCGCGATGGTTTGCCCCGGCTCGGTGGTAAAACTAACGTCACGCAATACCGGCCGCCGTGGATCGTATCCAAAGAACAAATGCCGCATTTCAACACGGCCGGTCATTTCCGGCAGGTCGGCGGCCGCCGGATCGTCGGTCCAATCCGGGGCGCGGTCCAATAAGTTAAAAATCCGTTCGGCGCCGGCCATGGCGGTGAGCGCGGTGTTGTATTGGTTTCCCAGCACCGTGATCGGCGAAAAGAACAGGTTGGCCATTAGGAAAAACAAAACCAGGTCGCCCACATTCGCCATCGACCCGGGCCGCAACACCTGAAAGCCACCCACCAGCAACAGCGCGGCCACAAAAATCTGGTTGTTCAAATCCAACAGCGGCAGAAACAAACCCTGGGTGCGATTGACGACCGTGTTGTACTGAGCATGATCGCGCACTAAATCGCCAAACAGATCCGCGTTCACATCCTGTCGCACAAATCCCTGGGTAACGCGAATGCCGTTCACACTTTCCGCCAGCGTGGCGGTAACCCGGCTAAAAGAATCGCGCATTCGACGTAGTGCCACGCTCAGTTTTGCGCGGAAATAATTGTTGATGGCCCATAATACCGGGACCAAACCCAGCACCATCAGGAACAGCGGCGGGTCGTACCACAGCATAAAGGCGGCGGCCATCCCCATTTGTCCGATTTGCACAAGGCTGACGTACAACACCTCCTGCACGCCCATCCGCACGTCTTCCACGTCGGAAGTCATGCGGCTGATGATCCGCCCCAGCTTGGTGCGGTGGTAGAAGCTCATCGGCATGCTCTGCAAATGGGCGAAAATGTGGTTTCGCAAATCGAACACCACCGCTTCGCCCAATTCATAGGCAAATCGCTGACGAAAATGCATGACCCATTGGGTTGTCAGTGCCAGCGCGGTAAATCCGACCATTCCCCATAACACCCCGGGCACATTTCCTGCCGCCACGGGGCCGCGGATGATGGCCGCCACAATCCACGTAAGCGCCGGCAACTGCATTGACCGAACAACTACCAGCAACAGCAGCCAATTGCGCTTAGCGGCATACGGCTGGGTATAGCTGAACAAACGGCGAATGAGTCCCAGTTCCAGCGGACGCATGTCGACTTCATGTTCGTCGTGTGCGCTCAAACGGGTTAGTGTGTGGGTGGCAGAATAGGACATACGCCAAATAATTAGGTGAGCGGGTAAGCGATGCGTGGCAAATGTTCGGTAATTATGACGTCGATGATTTAAATGCTCAGGCGGCTTTTTCTTCTGGATGGGACGAATAATCGGCGGTCGCAGCGAGCCAATCGGTTTCGTCACTCTGCAAAGAGGCCGACTCCAGGTAATGACCGTCTTGTTGCATCAGTTCCTCGTGGGTGCCGCACTGCACAATCCGGCCTCCGTCCAGAACTAGGATGCAATCAGCGCGGCGCAGTGTGCTTAGGCGGTGAGCGACCACAAAGGTTGTGCGACCGCGCATGGCTTGCTCCATGGCGACGATAATTTCATGCTCGGTTTCCGGATCGACCGCGGCCATGGCGTCGTCGAGAATCAAAATGGGCGGTTCAAGCAAAATCGCTCTGGCGATCGCCAATCGTTGCCGTTGGCCGCCACTAAGGTTTGATCCGTATTCGCCAATGACCGTGCTGTAACCCTCGAGCAATTGCACTATGAATTCGTCAGCAGCGGCGATTTTGGCGGCGCGCTCGATTTGTTCCCGGGTGGCCTTGGGATGACCAAAGGCAATGTTGGCTGCCACCGTGTTGCTAAAAAGAAAACTTTCCTGAAATACCAGACCCACATTGCGGCGCAACTGATCGAGATCCAGACAGCGCACGTCGATTCCGTCGATAAGAACACGGCCGCCGGTCGCATCGTAAAAACGCGATATCAAGCTAAACAGAGTGCTTTTGCCGGCTCCGGTGGCTCCGACGATGGCAATGCACTGGCCGGGCTGGGCTTCGAAATCGACTTCGCGCAGGACCGGCGCATCTGCTCGATAGCCAAAATCAACGTTTTCAAACCGCACGTGTCCGGTGACGTGCCGCAGCTTTATTGGATCTGCGGGACTTTGGACTTCCAGCGGCGCGTCGAGCACTTCGAACACTCGTTCAGCGCCGGTTAAACTGGCTTGAATGCTATTGGCAATATTGGTGACCTGGCCAACTTGGTTGGCAAACTGCTGCAGCAAAAAATTGAAGGCGAACAAACCGGTGCCTAAGGCCAGCTCGCCTTTCACGACCAAATAGCCGCCATAGCCCAATAGCACCATCATGTTGATT
>DASXPQ010000481.1:0-3905 GCA_036493575.1 Pirellulales bacterium | reverse complement strand
GTTAGAAACAGGACCAGCGCCACCCAGAGAAACAGGAGCAAAATAGGATAGGCGATCGCCAGGCGGAGACTGCGTTTTAGATCGGCCGAGGTGCGATCGATTTCGACCAGTTGGACTAATACCTCGGGAAGATTGCCGGAGCGGCTACCGGTTTCGATCAGACGGCGCATGTACGGTGGCAGGAAACGGGGGTTGGTTTCCAAAATGGTTTCCAACGATTGGCCGGATTCCAAATCGTGGGCCAAGGTTTCCAGCGCCTGAGCGAAGCGACGGTTGGGGAGTTCTTGTGCGGCGGCGCGCAGGGCTGGGGCCACAGGCAAGCCCGACTGGGTGACGAGCGAGAGATGCTCGGCCAGTTGCCGGGCTTCGTCGTCGGAAAGCGGGTTGTGCGGTTGGGGTTGGCTCATCGCAAGGAATCGCCAATATGGGTGAGCATTTGATACCACGGGCCGAGCAAAGTTAGCGCGTAGATGACGACAGCGGTGCCGCCGATGCCGACGATGAGGCACAGCGGGAGATATAAACGGAGCCAATCGTCGAGACGTTGCACACGGCGCTGATAGGTTTGCGACGTGTTGCGCAATGACTCGACCAAAGCAGGCTGAGTGCCGCCGCCGATTAGCAGCCAGGAGACCAAAGGCGGGAGGCCACTGATTGGCGATGCTGCAGTTGCTCCGACAGTTGTAAGATTTGGTGTTATGCCTGCGGCGTGGAGTTGAGCGAATTGACGGGCAGATTGTTTCAAGCGTTTATCGCCGCCGGCATCGGCCGCCAGCACAATGGCTTCGTCCAGCGGTGTGCAATGTTCAATCAAGAGTGCTAACAGATCGGCGAAGGTGGCAAGGTGACTGTAGTAAAGGAGTCGGCTGCCTGGAGTAAATCGCCACAACCACGGCGAATGGGTGGTGGCGCGTTTTGACCACATCCACCACAACATCAAAACAACGAATGCGACCAGCGGTATCCAAGGCGCCCAGGATGGGGCGGTGCGACCTAGATCGGCCAGCTGCAAGTTGAGCGGAGCCGGAGACAGCTCCATCACGCCGTAGGTTTGTGTGAGGTAGGGTTGGAACCAAACGAGACCGGCAACGAATAATCCAAATGCGAGAAATGCCACGAACACGGGGTACAAGATGGCGACGCGCGCCAGGCGGCGCAGTTCAGCAATCCGGCGAGAGCTGTTGGCGAGGCCTTCCAGCGCAGCGGATAAGCGGCCGCTGCGGAGGCCGGCATCGACCACGGCAAGATAAATGGGGGAGAATGTTTTTGGGGACGCGGCCAGTGCGTGCGGCAAGCTTTCGCCGGCTTGCATTCTTGTAGCCAGGTCGGCGGCGAGGTTGCCTGTGCGCGGATTAAGATCGACCGCAACTTGCGCCAAGCCTTTTTCCAGAGGCACACCGGCGTGGACCAGCGCGGCCATTTCGTCGGTTAGAGCAATCAGCTCGTCCAGCGAAAGATTTTTCGCCGGCGCGGATTTGCCGATCGGCTCTGCTGGACCTGCCGCCATAACGCCTCCCTGGTGAACCGCGGTTCATCTTAACCTTCGCTGAGGGAAAAAGCATCGGAAAAGCCGAGCACACGGCGAACTTCCGCGGCACTGGTAATGCCCGATTCGACGGCCTGGCAGGCGCAATCCCAGCGGGTGTGCATGCCGCTTTTGACGGCGGTTTGCTCCAAGGCGGCGGCATCGCTGCGAGCGAGGATTCCGGCCGCAACCCCGGACATGTCAACGGTGAGCAGTTCGGCCAAGAGTGTACGGCCTCGATAGCCAGTACCGTGACATTCCGCGCAGCCGAGCGCTACTTTCGCGCGCGAAACTGGCAGGCCTAGAAGTGCTTCGGGGGTATTGCTGAGTTGGGCACATGTGCACAGCCGGCGGACCAACCGCTGGCACAATACCGCTCGAATGCCAGATCGCAAAACATAAGGCTCCAGGCCCATATCTAACAATCGGCTGACTGCTCCGGCGGCGCTGCCGGCATGAAAGGTGGTTAATACTAGTTGCCCGGTGAGCGCGGCTTGAAAAGCGACGCCCGCAGTCACCGGATCGCGCATTTCGCCGACCAAAATGACTTCGGGATCTTGCCGCAAAAGAGATCGCAAACCGGCAGCCAAATCGAAACCGGCGCGGGGATTGACTTGCGATTGGGCGATGCCGGGGACGTCGACTTCGACTGGATCTTCCAGCGTGGCAATACTTCGGCCGGCACCGGAGCGCTTTACCAGCTCGCGCAAGCAGGCGTAGGCGGTTGTGGTTTTGCCACTGCCGGCTGGACCGGTGATGAGGAGTGCCCCGGAGGTTTCGTTGAGAACGTCGCGCAGCCATTGGTGAATGTCGGCCTGCAAGCCAAGATTCTCCAGAAATGGGTATCGCGATTCGGCGGCGAACAAACGGACCACCGCTTTTTCGCCGTGAAGGGTGGGAAAGCTGCTGACGCGAATTTCGGCGGCAAACTTTGGGCTGCGGACGCGCCCTTCTTGGGGCACATCCGTGCGATAGGTGAGCAAATCGGCGAGGACCTTTAACCGCGTGACCACGTCGCTCACTTTTCCAGCGGGAAACGTTCCGCAAGGTTGCAGCACGCCGTCGATGCGCGCGGCAAGCTCCAAGCCATCCGGCGTCGGACGGAGATGCAGATCGCTCGCGCCTAAATGATGCGCTGTTTCGAGCAGCGCATCGACGAATTGCGCTGCGTACGATTCGGAGGTTGAATCGAGCGTTGTTAACTTCTGGCGGATGAGATCAAAAGATAAATCTGCTGCCACGGCGATGGATTACAGCGGGAGTGAAGAGTGTTTATGGCGCATGTTTTAGTGCGCATCTTCACTTTAACCACCTCCCAGCCGTGGGGATACTCCCGCGGCTGGAAAGGGTTTGCCGTCGTGGCAGTTTCTCCAATTCTCACGTTCAGGACCAGTTGTCGCCGGTGTCGTCCAGGGCCGCCCAGCAGCCGGGACCACCAATGGAGCCGTGTCCGCCCTGTCCGAGCAAACTCAGTACAAAGTCCAAACCGTTGACCAATTGATCGCCGCGGGTGATGGCGACGGAGCGACTGAGCGTCGATTGTCTGCGAGCGCTGTCGGTAACCAATTGCACTTTGAACTGACCAACTTCGTTCACATCGAAGTTGTAGCGGCCGCGCGCATCGGTCGTGGTGGTGGCCTCCACTTCGCCAGTGACCGCATTAATCAAGTTCACGGTGACGCCAGCCAAACCTTGGCTGTTTTGATTGGAACCACCAAAACCGCCGGAACTAAAGTTGTTCGGGCTGTTGAACCCACCACCAAATCCACCGCCAAAACCACCGCCTCCGAACGACTGGTTGGAAACCGTTCCACTGATTGCCGCTCGAAAGACGAACACATTGTTTTGCAGGTTTTGCAAACCGGTGTTGGCGCGAATGATGTCGGCCAGCGTGGTGCTTTGAATCGCCTGCAGTTGTTGACCGCTAAAGATATTCTGATACCACAAGCGGTCGCCATCGCGGGTGCGCTGGAACTGATTGGCAATGATGGCGCCGAACGTGGGGCCAACACTACTGCCAGGCGCGTGATCTTCCGCCAGGCCGGCGACGAACAGCTCGACCTTGTTGATATCGCCGCCATAGAGCGATTTCAACTTGGCCTGTAAATCCGGATCGCTGGTGATCTGACTGAACTTGGTCACGGCCGGTAAGCCGTATGCCACCCGCGCGGCATTGTAGGTCGGCAAGCCAACATCGCGTCCGCGCTGCACGTCGAGGGCAAACAGATCTTGTCCGCCGGCGCCGCTGCCGGGCGCGCCGAACAAAATATTCCGCACGGAATCGACCATTTGCGTATCGACGGCTTGGGCAACGTCGGAAGCCAGGTACTTCAAGACGGAATCCATCGCCCCCGGCTGTTCCAGCACGTACGGGTCGAAG
>DASXPQ010000480.1:0-11519 GCA_036493575.1 Pirellulales bacterium | reverse complement strand
CCAGATGACTGCTCTGATTGGTTTTGAACGTTACCTGGAGGTACATGCCCGGACGCAATGCGTCGTCAGGGTTAGGCACATCAATCTGGGTAAGTAAAGTGCGTGTGTTGGGATCAATCGCATTGGCGGTATGGGTGACTTTGCCATGAAACACATTTGACGGATCCTCGGTTCGGTAAATGTCGGCGGTTTCTCCAATCTTAATACTCGTCGAGTACGTTTGCGGCACATCGACAAAGACGCGCACCGGATCGGTCTGCATGAGATGAAACAGTTCGCGCGTCGCACTGGGGTTGTCGGCTGTGACCAGTGCTCCTGGATCGACGTTGCGCGCGGTAATTACACCCGCGAACGGCGCCACAATCTTTTCGTAAGACTGCAGATCGGTATACATTTGAACTGTAGCCTCGTTGACGCCGACGCTTGCTTGCGCGGCCACGACACTTGCTTTACTCGTTTGAACGGTGGCTTGCTGTTGGTCGATCAATAACTGGGCTACTGCGCCAACGTTCTGCTTTTCGGTCGCCAGGTATCGGGCCATGGTCGTATTCGCGAGTTCGGCATTGGCCTCATCCAATTTGAGCGTAGCGCGAGCCTGTTCCAAATTGGCCTGAGCCTGGGCCAGTTGATCATCAAGATCGGGCGCTGCGATTTCCGCAATGAGCTGGCCTAGTTCGACGCGGTCGCCGATGTCCACATGCCACTGCTTTAAGTACCCAGTGGTGCGGGCATACAATGCCGCCTCGCGATAAGCCTGGCTGTTGCCGGGCAAGGTTCGTTCCGAAACCGCGGGGGCTTTGCGCGCTGTTGCAACAATTACGCGAGGCGCACTATGTGTAGCCTCGTCAGCGGCAGCATCAAGTTTCTGAGTCTGGCGCAATCGCGGTATTAAGGATGCAACAAACAATGCCGCCAAAACGATTGCTACTAGCGCGACGCCAGCAAATACTGCGCGGCTCGAAATACTCTTGCCAGGCGCCTCATGCAATTCGGTCTCAGTCGTGGTCGGAGGCCTCGAGTTTTCCGGCGGCATCTTGGAACGATCGTCGAGAAGAGATTGCGAATTCATAAATCACCTTCGCCATTGATATACATATATGATGGTCGCCACGATCATCTGCCGTTGTGCGCACCGACACGCGCGTTTGGCCGTCCGAAATCGGGAGTCTGGGCACTTGGCTCCTCTGTTTCCTTTTGTTCTGACCAAGGCTGCTTATGCCGCAGCAGGCTGTACATGACTGGCACAAACACAAGCGTAAAAAACGTTGCAAACAATAGTCCGCCGATCACGGCTCGGCCCAGCGGGGCATTTTGTTCGCCACCTTCGCCCAGCCCCAATGACATCGGCAACATGCCGATAATCATTGCCAATGCCGTCATCAGCACCGGCCGCAAACGGATGCCGCCAGCCGACCAGGCGGCCTCACACGCATCGTAGTTTTCCCTGCGCAGATCGTTGGCAAATGTGATCAACAGAATACTGTTCGACATCGCGACGCCTATGCACATGATCGTGCCCATCAGGGCTGGCACGCTGACGGTAGTTTGGGTCACGTACAACACCCACACAATCCCGGCCAATGCGCCGGGCAGTGCTGTCAGGATGATGAACGGATCTAGCCAACTCTGAAAGTTCACTACCATCAAAAAGTAGACCAACAGTACGGCAAAGAGCATTCCAAATGCCAATCCACGGAAAGAGTTGATCATGCTTTGCACCTGCCCGCGGATCGCAAATGTACTGCCTCTTGGCAATTCCGACTTCATCGAGTCGACAACGCGCTGCACGTCCGCAGCAACTCCGCCTAGGTCTCGGCCCTGCACGTCGGCATACACTTCGTAGACCGGTTGGACATTGAAGTGATTCACCACACCGTCGGAAACCGTGCGGCGAAACGATGCCAAATTGCTTAACAACTGCGGAGCCTGTTGAATTGCAGCACCACGAATTTGTTGGCCCGGCGCGCCCGTACCCGGTCCACCCGATTGCAGCGGGGGTAAATTCCCTTGCGAAGAAGCTGTCGCGCCGCTGGCGATTCCATTGACAATCGGTGTATTTGTCAGCGCGTCTAAGGTCGGAAGTCGGTATGGCGGCGTTTGCACTGCTAACACATAATTCACCCGGTTCACTGGGTTCACCCAATAATTCGGCGTTACCTGGCTGGTTCCGCTCAACGAGACGAGCACGCTATTGGTTGCATTCTGCTGCGTGAGGCCGATCTCGGAAGCCTTCACCCGATCCACGTCCACACGCAAAGTCGGATAGTCGGTGATCTGATGAATATGAACGTCCTCGATGCCGGGAATTCCTTTCATCTTCTGGCGCAACTTGCTTGCCACCACGAAGTTGTCTTTGCGATTAACTCCCACCACCTGCACGTCAATGGGAGCAGGCAACCCGAAATCAAGAATCTGGCTAGTGATGTCGGCAGGCTCGAAATTGAAAGTGCAATCCGGAAACCTCTTTGGCAATTCTTCGCGCAGCTGTGCGACATAATTCGCGGTCGGCCGATGTTCAGGCTTAAGCGAAACAAGAATCTCGCCATCGGAGTCAGTCACCGTGCCGTTGTCGATATACGCCCGAACGGTAAACGAAGGCGACAGCCCCATATTGTCGAGAACTAAGTCCAACTCACTAGCAGGTACAATTTCGCGGATCACTTTCTCGACACGACCGAAAGCTTGCTCCGTCACTTCGATGCGAGTGCCAGGCGGAGCACGCATGTGAAACCGAAATTGCCCGGCATCGACCGACGGGAAGAAATCCTCACCTAGCCGCGGGCCAATTCCTAGTACGGAAGCGATGGCGAAGATTAAAAGCGTGCCGATCGCCAAGCGTCGGTGCTCGAGCGCCCAGTTCAGAAATGCCTGATATGTTGAACGGAGGCGATCAAACAGACGGTCGAACCGCTGATGAAAATGCCAGATTGGTCCCCCGCCGCTGCTGGCTTTCGCATCGCCTGTATACAGCGGAACTTCCACGGGCAGCATGTACAGCACCATTGTCGGTACCAGAGTGCGCGACAAGAGATAGGAAGCCAGCATCGCAAACACCACCGCCAATGCCAGCGGATAAAAGAGCGAGGCCGCGGGGCCCGTTAAGAACAACACCGGCACAAACACAATGCAGATCGACAGGGTCGATACAAATGCCGGCGTCGCAATTTGCGATGCCGCATCGAGAATCGCCTGGCGTATCGGCTTGTTGCTGCCGAAGTTTCGATGCACGTTTTCTAGTTCCACCGTGGCATCATCGACCAGAATGCCAACCGCTAGTGCCATGCCGCCCAGAGTCATCGTATTGAGCGACTGTCCCATTGCTGCTAACACAACGATTGAAGCCAAAATCGAAAGTGGGATTGAAGTGGCCACGATCAACGTGCTACGCCACGAGCCCAAGAATAGTAAAATCATCAGCGCTGTGAGTCCTGCCGCGATCGCTCCCTCACGCAGAACTCCCTCGACCGCTGCGCGAACAAATACCGATTGGTCAAACAGAAAATCCATCTTCAACTCGGGCGGCATCTGCGCTTGAATGCCGGGCAGTGCCGCGCGCACGCGGCTGACAACATCTAGAGTCGAGGCTCCCTCGCCTTTCAGGATTGTCATTAGCACAGCCCGACGACCATCGCGACGGACCACGTTCGTCTGTACCATGTAGCCCATGTGCACGTGGGCCACATCTTTTACATAGACCGGCACGCCATTGACCGATTTGACCGGCATGTCGTTAAAAGCGGCGATAAGATCGGGACTGCTGTTGAGTCGAACGTAGTATTCTCGATCGCCAATCTTCGCGCTTCCCGATGGCACGATCAGATTCTGGCTGTTGATTGCCGATTGCACGTCGGCCGGCGATAGCCCTCGGCCGTAGAGTTGATCGGGGTCAAGGTCGACCATGACCTGCGGCCACTTTCCTCCCCACGGTTGCGGCACCCGCGCACCCTGCACCGTGCCTAGCCGCTGGATGATGAAGTTCGAGGCGTAATCGTATATTTCTTGTTCGGTAAGTGTGTCACTGCTCACGGCAATTTGAATGATCGGCACACTCGTGGCACTGTACTGAACGATGTAAGGCGGGTCGATTCCCGGCGGCATCACTTTTAAAATCGCTTGACATGTAGCCGTGACTTGCGCAACAGCGGCTTCAATTTTTGCGTGTGGATAAAAATAAATACGAATCACACCCACGCCGAACAGCGATTGACTTTCAATATGTTCGATATCGTTGACCGAAGTCGTCAGCACTCGCTCGTTGATCAGCACAATGCGTTCTTCGATTTCGTCAGCCGGCATGCCAGTAAACTGCCACACGACCGAGACGACAGGGATATTAATTTCCGGAAAGATATCGGTCGGCATCTGATAGATACTAACCGCGCCCAATACGGCGATCAGCATCGCTACGACGACGAACGTGTAGGGTCGCCTCAATGCAAGCCGTACGATCCACATCGATCACCTATCCGACGATTTGTTCTGTCCTTCGGACCGACGAATTTAACGTCCGTCTCAGAACCCAAGAATTACAAGCGAGCTTCAACTCTCAGAGCGGCGAATCGCAAAATCACAATACACTTTAGCACCTCGTATGAACGAGCGCTCGATCCCATCAACAAAACGAAGAAACGGTCTATGGTACAAATTCAAACACCTGCGCTGAATAATTATTGCAATCGACGCGTGCTTGGAAAACTAAATAAAATCGTGCTGGTCAAAGTCAATCCGTGTTGGACGGCTTGAAACCGCAAGCGAGATACTATGGATTACCAATATGTCCGTTTGACACTCTGACTTACGAAGCGGCACGACACGACGCAGGCATCATTGTCAACTTCACGTTCCGGACGCGCACAGGCTCGACGAGACAGAACCGCCCACGTCGTAATGTGCCCTCCGGCAGTTAGGAATCCGATTTGCAGCGCTGCCGAATGGTTCCACCGGGGCTCCTGCATTCAGAAACAGCTTGGGCACATTGCTCGTCGAGAGCCAGTTCGCATAGTCGGCCGCGATCGCAGCCACGTCGGGAGGTTCACCCTCGATCGGAACCTCTCTCTCCGCCGAGGAGCGACGGCCGACGCTAACTTGGCCCCGGGAGCGCTTTATGGCACAACGAATGAAAGCTCAGTTGCGTTCGCATCCGGTAGATCACGCACCAATTGTGTCCGCGCCGACCGTCGTCGTCGAGATCATCCGCGAGGCGATTAAAGAGCATACCGCGGGCTAGGCGCAGCCACCTTGCATAGGCGAATGACAACCAATAATTCAATGCCGCAATACACACGAACCGATATTGAGAAGTTACGATTTTCAATTCCATAACGACACATATCGATCCGAACTGGTTACACATTTAACAATGGAGCCGTCATGACTGCCATCAAGTATCGAACGGCGGATGTGGGCGGGGCTAACGTCTTCTATCGCGAGGCCGGCGAGGCCGGCGCCCCGAAGCTGCTGCTGCTTCATGGTTTCCCGAGCGCCGGCCATATGTTTCGGGATCTGATCCCCCTACTGGCCGACCGTTTTCACATCGTGGCTCCCGATTTGCCGGGTTTCGGAAGATCCGACGTGCCGGGCCGCGGCCATACCTTCGATCGCATCGCCGAGACGATCGATCGTTTCACCGAGGTGGTCCGTTTTGATCGCTATGCCGTCTACGTTTTCGATTACGGCGCGCCGACTGGATTTCGGCTTGCGGCAAAGCATCCGGACCGGATCACGGCGATCATCTCCCAGAACGGCAACGCCTACGACGAAGGTCTCAGCGACGGCTGGAACCCGATCCGGGCTTATTGGCAAGACGCGTCACCTGCCAACCGTGAGGCCCTTCGCGCCTTCCTGACGCCCGAGTCAACAGTTTGGCAATACACGCACGGGGTTCCTGACCCTACGAAGGTCTCTCCAGACGGATACACACTCGACAATTTCTATCTGGCCCGGCCAGGCGCGGCCGAAGTGCAGCTTGACCTGCTCGGTGATTACAAGAATAACGTCGCGCTTTACCCGACTTTCCAAAAGTATTTCCGTACCTACAAGCCCCCACTGCTTGCAGTATGGGGGAAAAACGACCCATTTTTCCTGCCTCAAGGGGCCGAGGCGTTCAAACGTGACATCCCGGATGCTCTCGTGCGTTTTCTCGATACCGGGCATTTCGCGCTAGAAACCAATGGAGACGAAATCGCAAAACTAATGCGCGAGTTTCTCACTAAGCATATTACGCATGCGTAGTCTTTTTGAATTAGTCACTGGCGACCACGGTGGACAAGTGTTGGCGTTGAAGCAACCTAACAATACAGCTTTTCAGGAGGTGTCGAAATGATCAGTTGGAGATCGCTAAGCAAATGGAACATCCCTAGTGCTTGGACGCTCCTTCCGCTTCGGCTTGTTGTGGGCGTCGGGTTTCTGCTGCACGGATTGGCAAAATTAAATCGCGGACCTGCTCAATTCGCTTTGTTGTTAGAGCATCTTGGCGTGCCGTTCCCGGTCCCCACCGCATGGATGGTGACGTGCATTGAGCTTTTTGGCGGAGCCCTTGTGACCATCGGGCTGTTGGTGACGCTTGCGAGCATTCCGCTGATTATCTCGATGCTGGTAGCTCTGTTCACCGTTCACATCCATTACGGGTTCAGTGCGGTCAACACGATTGGGTTGACCCGCTCCGGGCCCATGTTTGGACCGCCTGGATATGAGATCAACCTACTGTATATTGCGGGGTTAATCGCGCTGGCGTTGTCGAGCCCCACGGCGGTTTCGGTCGACCGAATTCTGTTCCGCGAGAAAACCCAACCTTAGCGGCGCTGGAAATAAATTCCAAGGAGAATCAAATGAGCCTGCCAGTACAATATAATGTCGTCATTCTGGGCAGTGGGGCGCCGGGCAAGTTGCTTTCCTGGTCGTTGGCCTCTGTGAGAAGGAAGACGGCTGTAATCGAGCGACGTTATGTGGGCGGCTCTTGTCCGAACATCGCCTGCAAGAAATCCCGCTACACGGAGCTTTCCGTCAATTGGATGGTGCCGGTCCTACTGAGCACGGTGGCGGGCGCGGCTGATGTCATCGGCTTTCTAGCGATTGGCGGACTATTTACAGCGCATGTCACTGGCAACCTGTGTGCACTTGCAGCGCACTACGCCACCGGCGCTTTCAGCAAGCTTGTGCCTCTACTCAAACAGAATTGCTCTGAATTACAGCTCAAATGCTCCGTCTGCCCAGACTGTCTAGATCAATCGAAAAGTCCTTTGTCCTCAAGAGTCTTGGGAATTGGCAGAACTGAACCGATCTTTTTATTGAGTCGCTCGATGAAATGAGAGGCAAGTGCGGGTGATTCATGCTCGTCATTTTGATGGACGAAAAAAAGAGTTTCTGCAACCCGGCCTTTTTCCATTTGGATATTCGCCCGATCCATTCATCGAGGCGCGAACGATCTGATTTAGGCTCGTTCGCCCCGACCCAGCGTATGAACGCCATCGGTGTCGTCAAACGCATGTGCATCAGGTCGCGACGACCTGCGGTATCGACAAGGACATTCGTGACGCCATGGGTTTCAAGCAAATCGTAAAGTTTGCTCGAAACTGCCGCGTCGTTGTACCAATCTGTGTGACGAAACTCGATCGCTAGCGGTACTTCATACGTCCAGTTTTCGGTAAACGCCACAACACGGTCGAAATCCTTTGGTCCAAAATTATCGTGCATCTGCAGAAACGGCATTCCCAGCTTTTCATGCAGGTAGGACATGTTTGCCACGTTGCGTTCGACGATCTCTATGACGTCTTTTAACCGTCGGAAGTGCGAGATCGTTTGCTCGAGTTTGGGGAAGAACCTGAAACTCTCCGGCACCGTCGCATACCATTTGTCGAATGTTGCAGGAGGATGCAAGCGGTAAAATGTTGCATTTAACTCGATGCTATTAAACTGCATCGAATAGTACGCAAGTTCGTCTTTCACTCCTCTCGGATAGAAATTCTTGAGGTCTTTCTTATTCCACTTGGCACATCCGACATAGACCTCGAGATCATTTGATTTCAAAGTTTGTTTAAGCACTTTCGCAGTATCTGGATGGTCTGGCGGGATCGTGAAATCGATTTTTCCTGGATCGTTGACTTGCCCGAATTTCATGCAATTCTCCTCGATTGCCTATGTTGTAAGAAGCCGCTGGCTGTCCCAAACTCCACTAGCAGCCATTTTCGACGAAGTCCAAACAAATATTCCTAATGGCATTTCCATCTGCCGGAAGTCAATGTGGCGCCAATCGCCGGAAACATCTCGGCTTCAACCGCGGTGCGCAGTCTCGATTGCAGCGATGTCGATCTTTTTCATCTGCATCATCGCATCGAACGCGCGCTTGGCGTCAGCGGTATCGGAATTGGTGACCGCTTTCGTCAGGGCGATCGGCGTAATTTGCCAGGACAATCCCCACTTGTCCTTACACCAGCCGCACGCGCTCTCCTGGCCGCCGTTGCCGATAATCGCGTTCCAGTAGCGATCGGTTTCGGCCTGGTCAGTGGTTGCGACCTGAAACGAGAACGCTTCGTTGTGCTTGAATGCGGGTCCACCGTTGAGTCCGAGGCAGGGAACGCCCATCACGGTAAACTCGACGGTCAAAACGTCCCCTTTCTTCCCAGACGGAAAGTCTCCCGGTGCGAGATGCACCGTGCCGACGGACGAATTTGGAAAAGTCTTGGCGTAAAATCGCGCCGCGTCCTCGCCATCGTACCAAAGGAAAAACCGTGTTCTTTGCTTGGTTCGCCCTATCATTTTTCCCTTATGGTAAACGGCCCGACACCATTCCTCAAAAAGTTCAAATCTCGTCAATAGTCGCCGTTGCAACTACTGACGAGATTTGTGTTTGTGAAGAGAGTCGGGGCGACTGGATTTGAACCAGCGACCTCTTGGTCCCGAAGGACACTCAGATCATCAGCAGACGCCGTGAAAACAGATATAGCAAAACAACTTAATACAAATCGAAAGAATTGCAAGACGATTCATTTTTTCCGAGGGAGTCTAGAGGCTTTCGTTATTAAAGGGTAAATGAAGGGTAGAACGCGATCGCTTGCGTTACCCGCAAATCTTCTTTTCAAATCGAGTGTAGAAGCCTATATACCAAAGTTCTAATTCGTAGTTCCCACGCCCCACTCCTCCAAGCCGATTCATTAAATCCGAATAAGATGCCGGCTCTTGACGTCCTGAGAGCGCTGAGATCAAGGTGACAATCGTCAGATGTATTTCTGCATGACTGTCGGCATGTGTTACCGGATGAAATGGCTCGCTCTGATGCGCATCGGCGTTTCGCTACCAGTGTCAACTAGCTCGCTTTCGACGAGTTCTCGGCACTTTGATTTCTGAGATGATTTACAGACGTTTGTGTCCAAGACATTTGTTGACCGCGGGATTTGTCGCAACAAGTGCTGAGAAACGAACCTTTTGTGGCGGAATGACTACCGCTCCCTCATCAATTTTGGCCTGTCCGATGAGTCGCAACTTCTCCAGGCAAAAGGAACCAAGAGTCGCTCCAAAAATTGCGACCCATGTGCCCGTGCTGTTAGTGGTCAGTGGCCTTGCTCAGCTGTGGCGGAGGTGCCAATTTCAGGTTGAGAACCTCGGCTGCCTCTTTGCGGATTTGCTTCAGCTCCACATTGCCCGCGGCAAAGTCTGCGGTCCAGCGTTCCGAGGTATCGAACCAGCGGTGGGCTGTTGCGGCGTCGCCTTGTTTGGCATAGGCCATGGCCACATGAACCAGTTTGACGGATTTGGCTGGTTCCCTTTGCTGGGTCAACGGCTAAGGGGGCGATTTGATAAGCGGCGGTGGCGTTTGCTCAAGAATATGAACCGCTTCGTCAATGCCAACGCTCCGCACCACTTCGGCGTCAGATCGATCGATGGTGTAAACAAACGCACCAGCGTCATCGCTGCAATAGCCAGCATCAAGCACGTGAGCGGCGTGATTAAGCACCTCCAAAACATGACCATCCTCCAAGTCGGCCAATACCATGCTACCTAACGTCCCAGTGGTGCCATTTGGCAGGAATCCCAAAAACTTGGTTCCAACCGGAGGGATAGCTTTTGGAGCTACCGCCGTACGAATCTCCGAAACCAGCTGACCATCGCTCACTCGGTACGACCGCAGCAGATTCGATTTCAAACCAATAAATACGAGCTTGCCATTAGGCGAAAAAGCAGCGGACATTATCGGAGCATCTAATTTGAAACGAGAAATCTCCTTGCCGTCCTGGATGTCCCAAATGATGAAATCGTCAGGCTGATCATACCGCCCAGCGCCGAACAACGGCGGATCTTGGCAGGTGGCAAAAGTGCTCCGGTTGTCCAACTCAAGCTCGTATTTTTTTGCCCCGTTATCGACGCGGTAACCAGCAAATTTTCCTTTCGCGCCGCAGGCCACGGTATTCCCATCGGGGGATAATACGATTTGTCTATTGGTGAGGCCATGGATACCGCCAAGCTCCTTAAAATCCAACTCACCAACCAATGGCAATACCCGGGATTCTTTGTCTGTCGAGGGAACGGATTTATACACCCGCACGATTTTTCGAAAATAGGTTGCTGCATCACTGGTGTCGCCAGAAGTCTCCTGCCATCGCACCGCCACGTGCCGACCATCGGGAGTCCCGGTAACACCCCAAACATAGAACGCACGGCCTGGGAAGGGCGGGGGCGGTTCCACCGAAACTTGAACAGTTTGGTTCAAATGGAAATTGACGATTTGCAGCGTCCTCTTCGTCGCAAACAGTGCATTTCCACCCGCAGTTCCCAAGCTCCAATTATCCGTGGGCATCCTGGTTGATGTTTGCCCGCGAGTGGACGATTGTGTTTTGCCAAAAACCACGATTTCCCGATCTCCAGCTAAGGCCAGAGATTGGCTGGCGGCGTCGAAGGCCAACAACTTAGGAGCCTCAGCACGCTGCGGCCATAACGAGTGATAACGGGCAAAGCTTGCGTGGATAGTGTTTTGCCCGATTTGGGCGTCAGACTCGCTGCTTGGCACCGAATTCGTTTTCCCAATGTTGGTCGGGAAGGAACTGATCAAGTCGTTTGACACTAGCGAAATACCAACCACTCCCCTGCTGGTCACCACACCCTCCAACCGTGTTTCGGGGGCGTACAAAATGTTTTGAAAAGTGTAAGTGCGGACATCAGAGTCGTTGATATCGAGCCATGCTAATTCTGAAGTCTCGCTGGATGAAATTGGATTAACAATTCCGACAACCATGTCGTCGGATTGTAGTCGCAGGACATTCGCCTCTAAAGAAAACGTTCGGATCTCATTCGTGGCCCATTTCCACAGCGATCTTTTCTCGGTCCACTGCCCGACAGGATCGAACAGCACTGCACTGCCTGAGGGTGAAATATCAATGTTTGGACCGCGTGAATAACCCCGAGCTAAGTCGAATTGATGTTCGGCCAGCTGCTGCGCAGCGTCATCGAACACGCGAACAGTACCTTTCGCGTCGAGAACGGCCAAGTGTTTGCCGTTGGCGTCTGATCGAATGGCGACAACGCTGTCA